>CAISOI010000673.1 GCA_903886985.1 uncultured Chthonomonas sp. | reverse complement strand
GGCTGATCCAAGAGTTTAATCAAGACGTTACATGATTCTTTATCCTTGCGCTTACCCAAGGCAAGTACAATCATCTGTCGAGACATTACATATTCTGGATTATTAGCTAATTCACGCAATTTTGGTAAGTCGATTTTAATAGCTGTATTGTACAATGCGTTTCCAATAGCCCATTGAAGTGACATATCCTCAGATTTTAACTTGCAAAACTCTGCAATCAAAAGGTCAGTAATTTTGCCTTTTGCCCATGGCACGCTTAACTTCCGAACTACATCTTCTTTAACGTCGTTGTCAGTAAGTAATGGCAGCCATTTAGCGAGAATAGGTATTGCAAGATGATATTCATTACCATATTTGAATATATCCTGAAGCGTATCGATTTTAAACCCCGCTTCTCTTAGTTCATTATACATATTGCGTTCTTCCGGCGTGTTATTAATCCGGCTATTATTAAAATTGTAATGGTCCACTATAAAATCCTTTTGACGACTATACTGCCACTTTTAATATATGGGTTAAACCGCGGAGAAAGCCTTGTTGCTTTCCTAACTGTCAACTCAAAAACCTGGCCGTTTGTTACGGCATGGTCTATGAAATCTTTTACCTGACTTCTAAGCGGTTGGTATAAGAAATTTTTAACATCCCCTATTATCTTGGCTCCCTTATTCAGTACATCCTGTATTCTATATTTAACCTTGCCAGAAATCGATGGAATACGTTCTGTATTCTTGACAATACCGGCAGCAACTTCTCCGGCTTCGCCAACTGCCTTACATGTCAGTGGACCCATTGCCAAAACGCCAGATAATGCGCGTTCGCCGTCAGAGAGTTTCTTCGGCTGCGCTCAGTTGGATTTCCCGGCTATAAATCGAGAAGCATGACCTTGAGGAGTAGCATCTGCAAGTGCTTCCATACCATTGCCGACAATCGTTGCACCACGATGCAACTAACTTCTAGGTCTGCCACTTTCGGTGACAGGGAAGTCATCGTCATCATCTGGTGAAGTACCACTTGGATCAAGCCCACCCCACGGATTGATTCCTATATACTCATAACGATCGCATATCCGATCATATCCCTTGTCAACCACCTCCCAATCTCTGGATCATACCACCGCGCGCCACAAAGGATCAAGCCATTGGTGCTGGTGTAGTAACCAACCTGTCCGCCATATCGGAATGGATTTGGGTTGGTGCCGGTGCTGGCGGTGGGGATGCCGTAGGCCGTGTAAGTGTAGGCACACGGAATTTTCTAGGAAAGATGTACATCACAATTGAATAAGACGCGGTATATTTACCTATTGTAACTTCCAGAGAAGTCATTCTTTGGCATTTTATGTGGGGTTGTCGGTGCTTACCTTGACCAAAGCAGGAATGAATTCACTTCCCATATCAACTTCATTTTCCATTATTTGGTCATATTCAACAATACGTCCGGTCACATCGCCTTCAACAAAACAGAGCGAAAGTGGATCATCCTCCGCTACAACAAGATAAGTTACTTGTGGTAAGACCAAGCGCCGGATGTTTGTTCCATAGAAATCCCAATTGTTAATCTTAAAGCCATTCGTCTCTTGTAACAATGTGATGTAATCAATACTGAATACAGTATCTTGCATGTTGAGAAGTTTGGTTGCTTCCTCAACAGTTAAAGGGCCTTGTATGTCCGTTATCGAACTTCTCGTTTTGATGGAATCAAGGATTGGTTGATTATCACGTTTCAGTTCTTCTTCAGAAACCTTCATTAGGCTATCTGACATTACCAGCAAATTGCCTACAACAGCGTATTCCATGGATTTTCTGTCAACAGGATACTTAAATTCAATGCTTGATAGGCGACCCGACGAAAGAACAATGAGACATGAGTTGATGACTTTGCCGTCCTTGTCACTTAGTGTTATCCGTGCTAATGGAAGTTCATAAGATGTGTTCGGAAATTTGGACTAATTAAACTTGGCATCCTCTATTGAAAAGATCACCATCTTCTCCCGTGATGATCGTTGGACATATTTAAAGGCAGTCAATTGTTCTTCGAATATCCGTCGTGCTTCTGGAGACAACTGTTCAATACATGCTATTAAACACGCGATTTCGTATGTCCTTAACTCATCCAGTCCACGAAAGATCTTCCGTAATATACCGTTCATAATGTCACCCTAAAAAGTGAAGATGTTTCGGCCCACCCGCGTACCCAATAGGATCCCGTGTCAACCACCTTCCAATCTCTGGATCATACCACCGCGCGCCACAAAGGATCAAGCCATTGGTGCTGGTGTAGTAACCCATTTGACCGCCATATCCGAATGGATTTGGGTCTGTGCCTGTGCTGGCCGTGGGAATGCCGTAAGCGGTGTAGTTGTAGGTGTCGACGATGAAGCGAGTTATGTGAGTATGCCGACCCGTTTCACGTTGGGGACCCAACCAGAAGCAATGTCAGAAAGTTGGACAAAAGATTACGAATGATTTTTCGTCAATCGCATCGTTGAATTGCACAAATCATTGAACATTTGACACATACGAAATACATCAGCTGAATCCATGAATACCCACAGATTCCCCTTTCATCAAGACAATCATTGGCTGCACAGTATACAAATTCCATTTCGTCTCTACATTGAATGCAATTAACCCCGTCGAGGACATCCGCCTGCACCAGATAAGGAAAACCTCCCACTTGGTGGCGTGGTTCGCAAAGATTATACCATTTGTCCAAAAGCCAATATTTTTCAATATGTGCATTTGTCACACCAGAAATAACTCGTTCTTCTTCTTCTGTAAGTGGTTGCAGCGCGATCTTAGCAGCAGGAAATCGAACTGGATAATTATCATATGGAAAGTCAAAGGTATTTGGCCCCAGGCCGTATTGAACGATAGAATAGGAAGTTGAATGTTGCTTATAATAGAATGGGTGCTGTGCTACGCCGCACCTCCAACAGTACACAAGTGAAATAGTGGGATGAGACCAACCAAACTCCAAACGTTTATCAGATAAGTCGAGAGTTAGAATATGTAACAGCGGTAGGTTACAATTTGGGCACATTGGGAACCCAGATGTGATTGGGCCACAGAAGACGTGTGCATAACTATCGGGTTCGAATTCAACTCGATATTTCACGAAGTAACCTTTAGGCAAGATATTTTTAAATCCCATTCTATTTACCACCCCAAAGTTCGCTGACGGGCCAAGTTGCTT
>CAISOI010000672.1 GCA_903886985.1 uncultured Chthonomonas sp. | reverse complement strand
CCGGCAGCAAAAAGGGGGATATCATCGAAGTGGAAACACCCGGTGGCCTCTCACGATACGAAATTTTAGAAGTGAAGAAAGCGTAGATTCACACAGAGTTGCGGGTTGTTTGACTACCTAAGCTCGTATGATTAATTGTCAATCTATGCCGTTTTGTGGATTACCGTTCGTTGCCAACCTGTGTAATATTGATTTTGTCCTAATCTGCAATGAATAATGGAACCGTTTAAGAGATGCTTGTCGAACGTAAAGAGAAAGTTGATCTCGCGGAATACTCATCGAAACTGCAGTCCTACTCGCTGGAAGAGCTAGAGGATATCTACTTTCATATCGACATCCTCAAGCAACCTGTCGAATATGGAATGCTCAACCGCGAGCTCGAAGCCCGCAAGCTAAAAGTTGCGCCTCCGCCTCAACAGCCCAAAATTGGAAATGCACGCCGGTGGCTGGAGAAGAAACCCTATTTTGTATCCCATCCGCAGGTTTGCAACCTGTTAATTTTAGGAATCTATTTTGTCGGCCCCGCGGTTGCCACCCTCTTGATGCTTCTGCCAATATGGTTTTTTGCGTCTCCGATGAATTTGGTTGGCTTGCAGACCGCGCTTGTCTATATTGCCTATGCCCCTGCAGGACCAATCTCCGGGTTGGTCGTCGGTTCTAAGCTGGGTGCCAAAAGGTGGGAAATGCTTTTACCCTTACTAGGCGTCGTGTTGGGAACGTACCTCTTCTACCTAACAGGCACTCCCAAACAGGTATATGACGAGATCATGAAACCCGCAGCGTCCGGCGGCGGGTCCATGTTCGGTGGAGGATTCTAACCACAATCAACTTGGTAAACTGGATGGGAACAGCCAGTTCTCAAGTACATCCATCTCGGCATAATCCGGAATAATTATGTCTGCACCCGCACGAATAAGCCGCTCGCGTTTCCACTCATCGACGCGCCCCGGGTCTGCCTCAAACGATGCTACCCCGATTGCATAGCCTCCCGAACCCTTGCCATTTTCAATCTCGACATATCCATCGCCAATGACAAGCAATTCAGAACCTTGTAATCCATTGTCTTCAATAATCTTGTTGATGATCATCTGCTTTGAGAAACTCTTGTAATCATCCAATGCGCCATACATTCGGTCGCCGAAATAGGGCTTCAAACCGAGGGCATTTGCCTCCGCAACTACATAAGGATGATCTGTCCCGCTCGCTAGGAAGCTGGTAACCCCATGCCGCTCTAACATTTGCAGCAACTCGACCGATCCAGGGACCATCAAATTACTGTGCTGAATAGTCCCCGCCGATAAGCCTTCCACTCGATCCTTAATGCGTATGTCCAGACGCCGTAGATACTCATATTTGTAGTCGAGCGCCTCTTTTGGCGCCCCCCCCCGACGCTTGATCTCTTCCTGAAGCTGAAAGCACTGGTAGATGGTCTGTTTGCCGGTGAGATGTTCCACGAAATCCCGTACAACACGCTCCACTTCACCGAGTTCCTCGCACTTAGGCGTCTGTGCCAGTTCATCGACAAAGTAAGGGATCATTACATTCAGCCATCCCTCACGAATCAATGAAAGAGTGCCATCAAAATCGAATACGGCAAATTTAAAACCGCCTGTTGGGCGGTCGGGATTGACTACTTCCAAAAACACTTTGGGTGACTCCAGAATCGATTATTTCTGAGGGTTTGGCACATGTCGCCAATCGCCGCCCTCAACGCTCATAAGGTTACCCGTTAGTTTGCGAGACTTCCCGGTCTTGAGGTCAAATATCTTAATGGGCCCGCAGCGGCGACCACCGCGTTTATAAGGACCGAGCCAGTTTTGGTCTGCAATGAGTGTTGATTTGCCGTCAGGTGATATTCCAAGACACATGCCAGTAGAGATTTGCCGTGTTGTGAATTTTAGCCAGTCGACAAGATCGCACCAGTAGTGAGGTCCATCGCTTACGTGAGTAAAAGACTCGAATACAACCGATGTAGAATGTGGGACCACGGAACGTTGACCGATTGTCATTGTAAACGGCCCGTCATATTCACCATCGACTTTAGGATTCCTAATTCTTCGAAGGTTGTGCGTTCCCAATACTCGTCCTGTGTTAGAAACAATGATGACTTCATTGCCTTTGTTCCCTACACCTTCTACCTTAGGAAGTGCTAATATCGAATTTGGAGAAATCCATATAGGTTCCGCCGCTCGGATTGTTTTACTAGTTGTCTTCCCGGTATATGCATTTACAACTTTGAACGCACATAGTTCGTGATCCGAAAGATCATGGCTCAAAAACCATGTGGCGATCTGTTTGCCATCCGGCGACCAATCAAAATCCGTAACATTTTGTATTCGCCTATACGTCCCATTCTTGATATCAATTATTGTCAGCGTGTCTATTCCTTCTATAGATTCTGACGGGAACACATTCAATATGCCAATATGGGAGCTATCAGGGGACCATAATATTTTTCTCCTGTATTCAGAAAGTACAAATCCTAGATAAGCAACACGATTTTTGCCGCCCGAATCACAAATGCATAATCGCCAGGTCTCATTGTATTGTTGGCGAAAGAACGCAATCCTTTTCCCATCAGGCGACCACTTTGGGAACAGGCAGTCCAACTTTCCGAACGTTAGTCGTGTCAATCCAGAACCGTCGGGATTCATCCTGAAAAGTTGGTAGGGGCCGACGTTGTCGAGGGTACGTTCGCCTTTCGGCTTGTTGTATTCGTCGTGGTAAATGTGCTTGGACCATTTGTAAAGTTGGGCGGAGAAGACGATGTCGCGGTCAGCGTGTGCACAGACTGACAAGAGGAACCCCGCCGCCACAATTAGTAATAAGCGGAATGATTTCAAAAGGTTGCATTCGCCACAAAAGACATAGGTTTTCCTCAACTTCCACCTTAGTTGTCACGAAAGTAGGATGCTAATTGACTGCACAGAAAGCTAACAGGAAGGACCTACAGGCTTCCGGAAAGAAGACCTTCAATCCCTGATCCTATGTCCAATTGTGGTATATCCTAACTATCTTGTAAACAGATGCAGTTAAATAGTCGGTAATATTTGATTCAGCGACGTTTCCTCAGAAGGTTGTAGACCTTGAAAATTAAGAATACAACGACCGTATGGTTGACGCTAACGCAGGTGCTTGTTGCAGTGAGTTTTTCCCACTCACAGCTGACTGCCCCACAAACTATTCTTGCTGTCCCGAAACTCCTCACACCCACAGAATGCATTGCAATCGGTGAAAAGATCGCCGGTACGTCGATGGAATTTATTGGATACGGTCCGCTGACTACTATTGATGACTTGCGTTTTCCTGGAAAAGTTGCGCGTTTGGAATCAAAGAATTACGCGG
>CAISOI010000671.1 GCA_903886985.1 uncultured Chthonomonas sp. | reverse complement strand
GTGAAGGAATGTCAATTTCTTATGATCGATTCCGAGAAGGTGGAGAATGGTTGCGTGGATGTCTCTTGCGTGAACTCTATCCTGAATAGCACGGTAACCGAATTCATCTGTTGATCCGTGAACCGTCCCGCCTTTTATACCCCCACCTGCCATCCAAATAGTAAAACCGCTAGGGTTGTGGTCTCGTCCCTTGCCGCCTTGAGATACTGGGGTTCTACCGAATTCACTCCCCCAAATTACTAGGGTGTCATCCAACATTCCACGACGTTTCAGATCCTTAAGCAGACCAGCTATCGGTTTGTCCGTGGCAGCGCACATTTTGGTGTGGTTCTCAACCATGTTATAATGTGCGTCCCACTGCCAACTGACTGGGCCACCTCCTGAGAATAACTGAACAAACCGTACTCCGCGTTCCACCAACCTTCGTGCTAACAGACATCGTGATCCAAAGTCATTGGTTTCGTTGTTGTCCAATCCGTATAGGGTTTTGGTCTCGTTTGTCTCCAGTGAAAGATCAACTGCTTCGGGTGCGTATTTCTGCATGCGATAGGCGAGTTCATAGGAAGCAATTCTAGCGGAAAGATCAGTTCCATCAGGTGTCAAAGTCAATTCATTCATATGCTTTAAGTAATCCAGCATATTTCGTTGTTCACCATCACTCATATTCTGAGGTGGAGCAAGATTGAATATCGGGTTTTTACCGCTTCGCAACACCGTACCCTGATGGATTGCAGGTAGGTAACCGGAATCCCACATTGGTGCTCCGCCCTCAGGCAATCCTTGCGGTTGAGGGAGGACACAGTATGCAGGCAGATTTTGACTTACGGAACCTAATCCGTACGTTACCCAACTACCTACCGAAGGGTGCCCGGCTTGAGTGCGAGAGGAGACCATTTGATACATTGCTGGAGCATGGACAAAACTGTCGGCGTAGCAAGAGCGAATAATTGCCAGATCATCTACACACTCAGCCACGTTTGGCCATAGGTCAGATACTTCAAGTCCCGATTGACCATATTGGCGAAAACGCCAGGCACTTCCTAACAACGGTGTACCGCCATTAATAAATTGACTTTTGATCGTTCCATAACTTTGTGGGAGCGGTTTGCCATGCAACCTATTTAATTCAGGTTTAGGGTCAAATGTCTCCATCTGGCTTGGACCTCCAACCATGAATAAGAAAATTACAGATTTAGCTTTTGGACGAAATTGAGCAGGGTGCGAACGGGATGTATCCAAAGTTCTATCGGACGCTTCCGAGTTCGGACGGATTTCTTCTCCAGAAAGCATTGTTGATAATGCTAGCCCTCCAAACCCTGAACCCGCTTTAAACAAAAAATCTCGTCGTGTGACTGCACCAGGGATGTGGATTTCTACCGGAGAATTCTTGTAATCAGGGAGTTCGTGATTATCGGACATATAAAAACTCGTTCATGTTCATGGCAGCCAGGCATAAGTCGGCCCATGCTTTGTGATTTGAGGGGCCACTATTGAAAGTGAGTCTCGACTGATTTGTAAGAAACTTAGACGTGGCTTGTAATTCGGAATTTGTCGGAGGTCGGGCGAATGCGAGTTTGAACAGTCTGGTGATGCGTTTCATTTCATCTTTTGGAACATCTTTATAAAGACGCTCCGCGAGGAGATTGCTTTGTATTCGCATAAAGTCGCTGTTAATGAGTGTCAAGGCTTGGAGGGAATGAACGGACTGTCCTCGTGCTGCACACGAAGTCATCGTGTCGGGTTGATCAAATAGTGCCATTAATGGGAGACGGACATTTCGCTTACGCATCAGATAGAGACTTCGCCGCGTGAATTCTGATGAGTCTTGGGTGACCTCCCAAAGATTGTCTGGTTCGTATTCCGTAAATATCGTATCATAGACCTCCTTCTCTAGCGGAACTCGAACAGAGGGACCACCCAGTTTCAGATTGATGGTTCCGACAGCTGTAAGAATGGAGTCTCTTAGTTCCTCAGAGTCGAGCCGTTTCCGGTTCATCCTGTGTAACATCAGGTTGTCAGGATCACTCTTGGTACAATTTGATCTTACGGCACTTGATTGCTGATACGTGTTTGAAGTCACGATGATATAGACAAGCGATTTGAGGCTGTTTCCACATTCAGTCCCGTTATCGCTTGTTCGAGGGGCAGTGAAATTTACCGCGAGCCAGTCAAGAAGTTCTGGATGCGATGGAAGCGCGCCATTTTTACCAAAGTCATTGGGAGTTGATACGATTCCCCGACCGAATAGATGATGCCATACTCGGTTGACGATCACACGAGATGTCAGCGGGTTTGAGCGGGAGACCAACCAGTTTGCAAGGTCCAACCGTGTCAAATTACTGTCGCTGTTTGCATTGGTACTTGAAGCTGCAACACACTTCGGATATCCCTGCGTAATTTCAGCGCCCTCGCTGTGAACATCCCCGCGCACAAGCAAGTGTGTACGAGTATTTTCAGGTAGGGTATTTCCAACGCTCTCCGCCTCTTTGGGTGGTATTGGCAAGGTTCTATCCAACGCGAACAGTTGTTGTCGCAAGGCGGCTCGCGTTTCTCGATCTTGCACGGACAAGGCATTGTAGACATCATCCCAGGAGATACTTGCTTGCTGACTCGCGTCGGAGACAAGACGCTTTTCTTCAGGAGTTCGTTTGGCAGGATCGACTTTAAGCGCCGCTTGATACTCATGAGCAAGCATACGGGTTTTCATCTCGCGGATTTTGGCGCGGTAAGGTTTTTCAATTTCGGCTATTCTTTGTTCAATAGGCTTTTTCTTTTCCGCAACCGCCTTTAGCGCGAGGTCGTAAGCGTTGCGTTCTGAAACGGGCGCGAACTTCACCTCTTCGTTTGCAGTTGTCGATAGAAATGCCTGCAGCCTGTAATAGTCCTTTTGGGCAATAGGATCAAACTTGTGATCGTGGCACCGCGCACAATTAATGGTTAGTCCCAGAATTCCCGTTCCTATCCCTGAGACCGCTTCCGTCAACCACTCCTGTCGCATTTCTTTTGGATCGAGGTTGCCACCAGTAATATGAAATGGTCCCGTTCGAAGAAACCCCGTCGCAATGCGATTGTCAAACTTATCCGGCGCAATGAGATCACCGGCGACCTGCATTCGGATGAACTCGTCATATTTCATGTCTGAATTCAGAGCTTGCACAACCCAATCTCGATATCTCCACGCCTGAGGCCGGTCCAGATCATGCTCATAACCATTTGATTCACCAAAGCGAACCACATCCAGCCAGTGCTGACCCCACCGCTCTCCAAAGTGGTTGGAGGCGAGAAGCGATCTAACAACTCGATTGTAAGCATCGGGGCGGTTATCAGAAACAAATGCTTCAACATCATTGGGAGCCGGGGGGAGACCCGTCAAATCATAAGTGATACGACGGATGAGCGTGCGTTTGTCAGCACGCGGAGAAGGGGAGATTCCCTTTTTGCGAAGGCTACTAAGGATGAATGCATCCACAGGATTGTCAATTTGCAACTGTAAACCGAGCATGGGAATGGAAGGCTGAACAATCTTGCGGAACGACCAATGCGTCTGGTCCGGTGAAGCAACCGGTTGGACTTTGGCCATACACAAGACTGAAATCATGACGCCGACGTGTAGAAACATGTCAGGCTTTCCTGTCCATAGGAATCACACGTTTTGCATTTTCGGAAAGAGCCTCTTCGAGAGCACTTCGACTGGTGATAAGTTGGCGCAAAATCTGGAGGCATTCAGAGCCGCTGCACTTTTTGCCGTCTCCAATCGCGTCGTCGCAATCGCTGCCATACAACACCTTAGATTTGTGTCTCTTCAGGAATTCACGCGCATGATCCTTATCGCGAGTGAGAGCATTCAGCGCACTTCCAGCACTCAGATCGGCAAACATATTCGGGTAATCCGAGAGAAGTTTATCGGTATACCCACCGGGAGTTACTGGTCCTTTTGGATAGAGGACTTCCTGAGCGTGGTTCTTATCGATATTTCCCCAGAATGTCTGTGCATGGCCGATAAAGTTTACTTTAGGAAATCGCTCCAATATTCGGTGGAATCGCAGGAAGTTGGTATTGTATTTGTTGTGTTGGAAATGGAGCAATATGGGCACCTGATACTCTTGCGCCAGTTGAGCAATCTTGATGATTGCCGGTGAATCGCAGTCAATAGGAAATTTTTGTTCGCCGATCCCGCAGGCGCCGATCTTCAGGTACTTTTCGATTACAGTTCGAGCAATGTCGAGGTTTGGAACTTCATTGGCAAAGAACACAAACTCACTTGGAAACTCGTTTCTAAGGTCCACCACCGTTTGATTTCCGCCACACTCTGCGTCCAGACCCAGTTGAGAACCTGCTGGAAGTAATACTGTTCGTGTAACTCCCATGGTTCGCTGATGTGCGACGAGGTTGCCATCACTCCGTCTAGCATAGTGCGTGTGTTGGTGGATGTCGATTATAGCTTGTTGAGGTACCTCCATTGGTGTCAAGCTTAATGCTAACGTAGCACTAACACCGGCTCCAAGGAATTCCCTACGATTTAGAATTCGTTCCATACATCACGGTTCCTTGTCAATGACCGTTTTTCCTTCTGGCATCTTAATGAGTGTGATCAAACCCCATTTGCACAGCAAGTGTGTGGCGATGTAAAAAATGAGAGATGATGCCATTAATTGTCGTCATCCGTTATAATGTTACATTAGAAAACTATCATTCAGATTGGAGAGGGTTTCCCGTGCGTAAATCGATTCTAGCTGTTGCACTTTTAGTTGTTTCGTTACCAGTCTTTGGGCAAATAGATAAGAAGGCAGAGAAGGAACTTTTGGTATCCTATCAGAAGGTTGTCACCGCACTCAAGAAGAAGGACGTCAAAGCCGTGATGAGTATGATGACGCCGGATGCTACCGCTACCGAAATGGGCCAGACTATGAATCGTGCTCAATTTGAACAGATGTTAAAGCAGAGTTTGGGCATGATGGAATTTGAATCTATGTCCGTCAAATTTACAAAAGTAGTTGTAAAGCGCGACATCGCCGATACCGAATACACTGAAATCGCAAAGTCGAAAATCAAAGGTCCAGACGGCAAGGTCTCCATGACGGAGATGGTATCCAAGTACAAAACTACGTTTCAGAAAATAGGCAATGACTGGAAGATGAAGGCCAGCACAACCCTCGGACAGCCCGAAATGAAAGTGGACGGCAAGAAGACGACCTTACCCAAACAGCCGTAGAAGTCTGTGGTTGCCAGCAGTTGTAGCAATCGTATTATTTATCTTTGAGCGATATCCCGAACAGGAGGAACTTAGTGCGTAAATGGATGATGGCTGTTGCCGTTCTTGTAGTGGCATCGCCAGTGATGGGACAGGTTGATCATAATGTCGAAAAGCAAATTCAGAGTTCGTATACGAAAGTTGTGGCGGCACTCAAGAAGAAAGACATGAAGGGGATCCTTAGTATGATGGCCCCGGATGTCACGATCATTGAGATGGGTCAAAAGTTGAACCGCGCTCAGTGTGAAGAGAACTTGAAAATGCACTTGGCGATCATGGATTTTCAATCCGCAGAAGTTAAGTTTACAAAGCTTGTTGTAAAGGGCGATTTGGCTACCACCGAGTTCTCCGAATCTGCCAAAGTCAAGGCAAAGGGGCAAGACGGCAAGACGGCCAACATCGAGATGTTCCGAAAATACAAAGGCTCGTTTCAGAAGATCGGTAAAGTCTGGATGATGAAATCCTCCGAATCTTTGGGCGAACCGGATATCACCGTGAATGGCAAGAAACTCG
>CAISOI010000670.1 GCA_903886985.1 uncultured Chthonomonas sp. | reverse complement strand
GACGATCAAGCGATTGTTCTTTGCAGACAGGCGGGTTGCTCTTAATATCAATACTCCCGATCCTAACCATATGCGGGAACAAAATGTATCTGGAAAGAAGAGACAGAAGTCTCCAAAACATCCTAAAACAAATACGAACTCCACTCCTGCCACCGACAAACTTAAAGACGATACCCAAACTACTAATCCAACCCCCGAAAGTGGTTCGGACCCAAAACCTTCGGACAAACCTTTAAAGCCATCCGATGCGAATAAGCCCGGTTCCGGAGTTCGTTGGCCGGTTGAATCCACATATATTAGCCACGCTTAGATTGCTATATTGACAATCTAAGGTCGCCGTGTTAAAATGGCGCGGTTGAGTTAACTCAGCTTCCAGAAACTCCAAACAACGATTGTTTGGAGATGCAAGTGGTAATAAGCAAGGAGGATATACCGCAATGGCATCGGGAAAAGTTAAGTGGTTTAACGACGCGAAGGGTTACGGCTTTATCGAGACTTCAGATGGTAAAGACATCTTCGTCCACTTTAGTGCGATCCAATCTGATGGCTTCAAATCTCTCAGCGAAGGTCAGCCAGTTACGTTCGAGGTTGTAGATGGCGCAAAAGGTCCGCAAGCATCTAATGTTCAACTTGGAGCATAGTTCGACTCTTTCGTTTTAGTAATCTAAGAGAGAGTGCCTCAGTTCTTATTGCAATAATCATTTATATAGTTTCTGATTCCCCCCTTTTCTCACGCATCCTTTAGTTGTCTAAGAGGCGAATAATATCAAAGGTTCGATCCCCTTCGGGAGTCGGACCATTTTTTTGAGTCGCGAACAACAACCCATGATGCAAGTATGAGATTCCTTGCAAATATAAAAGATCGGTCGAAACTATTTGTAGGCATGTTGTTAAGGTATCCACTTCACGAAACCTGATTAGAGTTCCATCCGTCATCGTAAACGCACTTAGAAGATTGAGATTTTAGATTCAGGAGATAAGAATGTTAAGCCGTAATAAGCAGATCGCTAAAGGTGGAGCAGTTATTGTAGCCGCACTTTTCACAGAAATCGTAGTTCAAACGCCGATGTTGGCAATACCGATACTTACACTTGAAAATGCTTCCACAGCCACACTTTCAGGAATTCAAGATTCGGACGTCACGGGGATTTTTGAAGGCACCATAGCAGTACAAGGGACGAAGTTGCGAGTCGTTTTTCACATATCTAGGAAAGCGGATGGGACATACGTTACCACGATGGACAGCCCCGATCAGGGTGCTAAGGGAATTCCCACGACCTCAACAACATTTGAAGACCGAACCCTTAAGATTGACATGGCTGCATTGAAGGCGGGATATGTGGGCAGACTGGCAAAATCAGGAAAGTCCATTGAAGGTATATTCACCCAAAACGGAGCCGATCTTCCACTCGAGATGGCGAGGGTGCAGAAAGCCGCGGAAATTGTAAAACCAAAGCGTCCCCAAGAGCCGAAACCGCCTTTTCCTTATACTCAACGCGAAGTCTCGTATCTTAATGCCGCTGGGGGAATCAGGCTTGCTGGTACATTGACTATCCCAAAGGGCAAAGGTCCCTTTCCGGTAGCGTTGATGATCACAGGTTCTGGAGCACAAGACCGAAATGAAGAGCTTCTGGGGCATAAGCCCTTTCTTGTTATCTCCGACTATTTGACACGGCGAGGAGTTGCTGTCCTTCGCGTTGACGATCGAGGAGTTGGTGGTTCCACAGGAAATACTCCAAATTCGACGACTGAGGATTTTGTTGGCGATGTTCTGACCGGAGTCAACTTCCTCAAGACGCAAAAAGAGATTGATCCGCACAAAATTGGACTCATCGGACATAGCGAAGGTGGGTTGATTGGACCTATGGCTGCATCGCGGAGCAAGGATGTTGCATTCGTGGTGATGATGGCGGGACCTGGGCTCGTCGGTGAGCAGATTATTCAGCTTCAGTCAAAACTCATTTTGAAGGCTTCCGGCATTCCTGAATCCACAATTGAGATGCAGGCAAAGAAGAGCGAACCGCTTTATAAAATCATCCGTGAAGAGAAGGATGATGCTAAATTCGCGGAAAAGATTACCGAGAAGTTGGCAAATATCTATGATGCCTTGTCGGATACTGAGAAGAAGGCGGTCGGTACTCGTGATAGCTTTGTGAAATTGCAGATGGCATCGGTTGGAAGTAAGTGGTTTCGATATTTCTTTACACTTGACCCGTCAACAGCATTGAAAAAGGTAAAGTGTCCGGTTTTGGCATTGAACGGCTCAAAGGATCTTCAGGTTCCACCACAACAAGATATTGATGCCATAAATAAGTATCTGAAAGAGGCGGGAAACAAGGATTACACAACCAAGATCCTCTCTGGACTTAACCACCTTTTCCAAACCTGCAAAACAGGTGCGCCGAGTGAATATGCCACTATCGAAGAGACAATCAGTCCGGCTGCCTTGACGATCATGGGTGATTGGATCACTTCCCGAATGATTTCAAAGCAAAAGGCAGCCAAATAGAAAATCCCTGACGGGACTATTGTATTGGTTTTGCCGTATTAGAGGGCGACGGCCTCGTTTTCTCGAATAGAGAAGAGGAGAGTTTGTCGCCCTTTTTATTTATGAGAATTACCCGAAGAATTTTATCGCTTCTAATAATGATTATTCCGCTGTTGGCCATCACGGTTTTGTCGGGCAGGATGCTTTACCGTTTCTGGCGATCAACGGAATCAAAAATGGGCCTCATCCTGCAAGCAGAGGCTACTCGCGCACTCGGTCGTCAAGTCGCTATCGGCAAAGTGACATTCGCAGGTGGACATGTCTTCATAGAAGACGTGCGCATTGCCGAAGGAAAACAATTTGAAGATCGCGGGGAATTGATCCGAGCGCATCAAGTCGTCCTTGACTTCGATATCCGGCGCATTCTCTTTTCAGAAGATAAGAAGCTGCCAGTCTTTGGGGTAATAGATGTGATCGATCCCGTCGCGCGCATTCGGCGCGATAGAGCGGGCAACTGGAATTTCGGCGATATATTTGTCTCCAAGCCCCAAAAGCCAGGACGTCCTACTGTCGGGACGGTTAATATTCGTAACGGCGATTTGACTTACGTAGATGACCTGATGCCCCACCACGTAAAACGACCTGCAGATCGATTTACGGAACATGTAAAGCAGATTGATGGCCATATACATCTCGACAGTGATCGAAGTACCACCTGGGAAGTTACTGCTAAGGGAGATAAGGACCATGTCCGAATTGTCAAAGCCCTCGGCACGTATGAACCGCCTCTTAAACGGCTCTTTCTCCGAGTTCAAGCAGATGATCTATCTTTGACTGGGCTCAATCGATTTATTACTCCGCAACAATCCATTGAAGCAGGAATTGGAAATGGGCATTTCACTTTGTTACGGTCCGTGTCGAAGGACAGGAAGGTTTCTGCTTGGTACGACACCGTTGTAAGGATAAACGGCGGGGTATATAGGTTGCCGCAGATGACCGATTCGATCAGAGATATAGAGGGAACTACCCGAGTTTCTAATCAGAGGGTCGAATATTCCGCATCGGCAACGGTTGCTGGAACGGCGGTTAAGTCGGACGGAATAGTAACAGATTTCAAAAATCCTGCGATCGAGGCAAATGTTAGCGGAAAACAGGTTCCGTTAACGCGTGTTATCAAATTGCTGCGATTTGAAAAACGAGCGGAAATAGCGAAACAAGTAGAGGCGGTTGGTGACGTTGACGGTCAGCTTCATGGATCCCTTCTTGACCCGACATTTGAATTGAACAGCAACGCTTTCGTTCATGGATTCCTGAAAAATGGAATCTCCTCCGCCCTTTCTTCAAGTTTAAAGATTCACGGAGAGGGTTCCTTTAGCGACCCAATGATCACGGCATCGGGGGTTTTGCCAGCAGTGGTCTACCACGAATGGCAACTGAAGAAAGTGCGTTTGAATGCTGTGTACCGGACTGGGAACCTTGCTCTGGACTTTAATTCTCCGGCGTATGGAGGTGATTTAGAAGCAAAGACAATCCTGAAACTCGCAGGAGATAAGTCTTCATATTCCATGGCTGTTCGAAGCCACCACCTTCAGTTAGCGGACCTACCTGCCAAAGTTAAGCAAGAAGTTTTGGACTGGGCACAAAAAGGAAGCAAAAGTTCGGTCAAAAATAGAAGTGCAGTTGCCAGTTCGTTGTCCGGTGATATTTCAGCAGATGTAAATATGAGCGGGCACTTTGACGATTCGATACCTGATCTCGATACTCAAATATTTGTGAATGATTTTGTACTTGGGGAATACCAAATTGCCAAGATTCAGGGTCGCATGCATTTGGCGGACGGCGTAGTCTCTGTCCAACCAGTTTCCATTGAAGACACTAAGGGCCGCGCAGTTATTACGGGGACCTACGATCTTGATGATAAGACAGTGGATCTCAACGTCAATGCTGATAACATCTCTATGATAGAGCTTCCGTTGGAAATCCAGAGTGCCAACGGCAGTAAGAAGTTGGAAGGTGCTGTTTATCTCAGAGATGGACATATTACGGGAGTTATTTCCGACCCACAGATCTATGGCAAGGTTGCCGGCTTTGGGCTGGGGACACCGGATTTACATTTTGATTATGCTGCTTTAACGATAAAGGGTAACAGAGACCGTGTTGAGGTTAGTGATGGATCTGCTTATCGCTTCCCGTCGACATTGAGTTTGGCTGGATTGATTGGGAATCCATTGGGGCGTTCACCCATGTTGGATCTGAGCGGTCAACTAAAGGATGTCAGCATCGGCGAAGTGGCGCATCTGTTGGGTTCTGACGCAGATGTTCAGGGAATTGCCAAAAGCGATATTCGCATTACGGGATATTTGCCGAATCTATCTGTTGCCCTGCCAAATATCTCGATTGACGCTGCCAGAGTCGCTGATTTCGATCTGAAAAATTTATTGATCTCCGTGAGATATGAATCCCAGCCGGCAAATGGAACGCTTTTTGTCGATTCTATCTCTGCACTTAGATACGCAGACTCCGCTGTGACTGAAAATCCGTCGAGAATCACCGGCAACGGTTATATCACCAAAGATCTGCGATTCGAAGGCAAGACCGCAATTAGTACGATAGACCTTTCGGAGTTCGAGCCTTCGGTTTCGGAATATGTCTTTCTGGAAGGAAAAGTAGATGTGTCGGCAAAGATTTCCGGGCAAATGGTAGATGGAAAGGTCCAAGGTTTGTCTGGTGAAGTTCAGGCAACAACCAACGGACTTACTTTAAATAAGGTTGTGATTGGCGATCTGCACGGACTCTCGGTAAATACGCCGGCAATATTCTCCATTCAGAACAATCAAGCGACTTCTGACGGATTCGGGTTTGGTTCCAAAATTCTTGCGTCCTCCATTGCTACCGGAGAGCCGGCCGTTGAATATGAATTCAACTCGCGAAGGCTCAACCTCCATGGAAATATTGCTGGTCTGCAATTTGAGGAATTGCGATTAGCTCTGGCAAACAGCCCGTATGTCATCGGCAATCCAACCGGTACGGCATCCGAATGGTTGAAACCGATTACTGATCCGTTGGACGGTGTGGTTAATGCGAACTTTGAGACGAGTGGTCTCATAGATTCCTTGTTCACGCATCTGAATTGGACTAGTCGCAATGCGCGGGTTCAAGGAAATGTAATTGAGCAGTTTGACGGCGATGTCACTTTTGATCGGAATACTAATGTAATCGCACTCAAGAACGCAATCCTTCGCTCGGGGGAGGCAAGTTTTAGTGCTATTGGTTCTGTTGTGGATCAGAAGAGTGTAACTGCCAGTTTTGACACCAATAACCTTTCGTTGGAGTTGCTGGGGCGTTGGTTCCCTGGGAGAGCCTATTTGAGAGATGTCTCTGGAGTTGCAGAGAGTCTTCATATTGAAGCAGAAGGCGATATTGCCAACCCAACACTAACAGCTTCTGCTTCTGTCAAGGACCTCGTATGGATCGAGACAGAATTGCCACGACCCGAACGTCGGGCAAATCGCATTGCGGCGGATACTCCCCCTAACACAGTAAGTGCATCGACCACTTTAGCTACCACCGTTGCAACCACAGCTGCGACAACTCCAAGGATTACCAACCCGCTTATTGCAGGCGCAGCTCAAAAGCAGACTGTTAAACGGCTGGACAGTTCGGGAGTATCTTTCGATTCTGTGGTAACTGGAAGAGAGCTGTGGCTTTCCAATGCAGAGACTTCACGGGTTAAGATTCAACTACAGGATGGTAAGGCGGTCGTCAAAGCGGGCGACATACGCATTACAATGCGTGAGCCGGACCCCCTACAACTTGATTTTACTAGGCCCCGTGAGCACGTAGTGAATCCTCGACAATTTCAGATCTATGCATCTGGAGACATAACGCTCGATCCAGAATCATCCGCGGATACGGGTGGCGCGGAAATGAACGCTGTTGTTCGCGTACCAAAACAGAAATTGACTGACCTCATTGCAGTCATTCCGAACAAGAACGGCTTAACGGTAAGTGAAGAAGACGCAAAAGGTACGGTTTCCGCGAACGTAACTGTCACCGGCACGCTGCTTCAACCCTCCATTAATGGCGAAGCACTTGTAGATGCAGATTTGATTCGATTGCCAGACCGGGCGACCCAGCTGCGGGCAATCAATGTGGCTTTGGACTTCGCGGGGGATCGCGTACGAGTTCGGAATGCAACGGCGTTCACGGAGATACTTGACTCTAAATCTCGAAAACTCGTTCGGACCAAAGAGCCGATTCGCGTTACTGGCGAACTGTCTTTTGAAAACGACCCGAGCACAATCCATTTTTGGCCACCGCGATTACGTACGGAAGAGACTTCACTCCGGATCCAAGCGAAGCAGTTGCAGTTTGCAGAGAAGGATCTGCCAAGTCTGGTAGGAGCGCGATTTATCACCAATGATACGTCCGCGGATATCGTAATCACCGGTAGTTTGACTCATCCGCATATTGCGGGTTCTATCGACATTATGCAGGCTGATGTGCGACTTCCAGATAGTTTTGGGAACGGCACTCCCGGCGTTACGGCAGTCATTCAACCTTCATTTGATGTACGTTTTAATCTTGGAGATAAAGTACGTATAGTTGCTTCCCCGGTTACGGCAACAATTCACACTGTTCCAGGTCAGCCCGTCATGCTTCAGGGCGACCTCGCAGGTGGCGACGTCCGAAGGTTAAAGATAAACGGTTCACTGGCAATTGATAGTGGTGTCCTAGCATTCCCGACCTCACGATTTACCATCCAACGGGGCGGGACCGTAACCCTACGTTATCCGTTCAGTGCAGTTGCCACTTTGACGGACCCGACTCTTGGAGTGATTGTGAACCTCACGGCAATAACGAGAATCACAGCATCCCCTTCGGGCGACCCCAAATCGCAGAAAAGGTATACTATCACGGTGGAAGCAAATGGTCCATTGAATAGTTCTGGACCAGTACAGTTTGCCGATAGTGGGCAGTTTTCAAATAATCTCATCGGCGAACGCAACTTGAAATTAACTTTCCGATCTGACCCACCTGATTTTGCATTTGGGACAGCCGACTTACAGAGGCGTGTCACGGGCATACTCGGCGGGGAGAGTGCCATTCAAGGGCTGTTTAACAGCCATCCAGACCTTGGTCGCGTGGTGCGACAACAGGCTTCAGAGATCGTCTCTGCAAGTCTATTCCCTGAATTTTTGGATCAATTAGGACTTAGTTCAGCATTAGGATTTGAAGAACTGACAGTGGATGTGAGTCAGTTTAGTGAATTTACACTACGTGCTACGAGGCAGATAAAGGGACCTCTGTACGCAGGTTATTGGAGACGTTTTGGCGCTAACGGAATCTCTTCAACGGCTGCAGACGCAGCATGGGAGTTTAAATTAAGTTATAGATTTAGACCCCAATTGCAATTTTCATTTACATCTAATGATCAAAGAACGAACGCATACCTCATCGAGGGCGTCTTCAGATATTAGATGTCACCAAACCGATGATTTTGGCTACTCATATAGAACCACTTTTGCGTGGAGTGAGCTCGATATGAAGTGGTTTAAAATTGTCCGGAATGCGGCGAGGACCAGCCGATGATCGATCCGTCGGCAGGCGGTTCTGAGCAGCCAATAGCTTTTGACGAATTGGTTGTGATGTATGAAAAGAAGATATTCAATGTGATCTACCGTATTCTCGGGGACTATGAGGAGGCGGCCGATCTAACGCAAGAGACTTTCATCAGTGCATTTAAGGGCTTCTCTCGATTTCGGGGTGATTCCCAGATTTACACTTGGATTTACCAGATAGCGATTAATCACTGTAGAAATCGGCTCAGGCAGAGAAGCAGAGCGCGGCGAATTCCGGTCGATTCGTTGGACCAGCCTAAGGCATGGGAAAATGAGGAGAGTGGTCAGCAGCGTGAAATAGCAGATCTCAGCTATGCCCCGCACGTTTTGCTCGAAGAAAAAGAGCTTCACGAGCGAATTATGGATGCGGTTCAATCCCTTGCTCCAGACTACAGAACCGTTGTTGTCTTGCGTGAATTGCAAGGGTTGTCCTACAACGAAATTGCAGATGTAACGGGTCTCTCGTTAGATAATGTCAAAACGCGTCTTTCCAGAGCGCGGGGTATGCTCCGACGCAAGCTCGAGCCTTACTACAGACAAGATTAACCGTGATAGTCGATCTGTTCGCTAAACCTGTTGGTAGTTTTTAGATAAGAAGTTTGAAAACCGAGGGAGCTTCGATAGAACGAGCTTCCGTTTTTATGAGGTGAATTTTGAATTGCACTTTAACAAGAGTCGGTATTGGCTCTAACATATTGAGATCATTTTTGTTTGGTATAACGGCAATCTCTATCTTGCAGGTGGGAGCCAGTGCCCAGCAGATAACCCCCAAGATCAAAGAAATTGTTGTTAAGGGAAACCGCGCACTTAACCGTGAAGGAATCCTTGGTGCTTCGGGACTTAAAGTGGGTCAAGGAATCACAAAGACCGATCTTGAGACCGCTGCGCGCAACTTGGTCTCCACCGGAAACTTTGGTATGCGACACATCGACAATCCTGATGAAGCAGTCAAAATTGCTGCGGATGTCGACAGAGCCACCAACGAAGCGGTCGTCACTATTCAAGTGGACGAAAACGATATCGTAAAAGGTTTCAACATTACGGGTTCAGGTCCCATTCAACCAAAGGTTCTTCAGGATTTACTCCAGACGAAGGTCGACCGGGTTCTCAACCTAAACATTCTACGTGCAGACATTGAGAGAATTACAGACTACTACAAGACCAAAGGATTCCAGGCTGCAATCGCGCCAGAAGGTTTTGGAGTTACAAATGGCATTCTGGACGTTCCCGTAGTTGTCGCTAAAATTCGCAATATCAAGTTGAATGGGCTTAAAAAGACAAAACCTAAGGTCATCCTACGAGAACTTTACGACACCAAACAGGGCGACTATTACAATCTTACCAAGTTGCAACGAGCCTATACGCGTGTGTTCAATACGGATCTCTTCAGTGACATTCAGCCTGCTATTCTGACTCCTACCTTGGGAGTTGTGGACTTGACACTCAATGTAGAAGAGAAGCGAACTGGCACCGTCAGTGCATCCGTGGGCTATAGCAGCAGAAACCACCTTGTTGGGCGAATGGAAGTTGGCGAAAACAACTTGATGGGTCTTGGCCAACAGATCAGCCTCATGTGGGAAGCGGGCGGTCTTGCAAACAGAAACAGTCTTGAACTCGATTTCACAGAACCATGGGTCGACAAGAAACACACGACGCTCTCTGTAAGCATTTACGACAAAGTTGTGTATCGTTTTGGAAACAGTATTTCGAGCAGTGGTGGTCTTCCGACGGCGGGAAACAATACCGACTATTACGAAACTCATCAGGGCGGCCAGCTGACACTTAGCCGACCGATCACAGATACATTCAGACTCTACACGGGATTGCGTTACGACAATATCCGAGTGCCGTCTGTCAGCTTGAACATTCAGGATGCTGCGGTCCTGCAGAATGGTCCACTTCAGGTACTTACGATCCGTGGTGCCAGTGATACCAGAGACTACAATCAAGATCCTGCAGCCGGACGTTATGATACAATCTCGACCGATTTCGGTCATGCGAAGTTGAGCCCTGTGCTTGTCAACGGTGTGACACCAAACGGTATCTACGGCAATCTAACTTATGAGAAGCTATCCCTTGATACGCGTACCTACTTTAGTCCAAAGGGTCGTAGGACCAGCCCGAAGGAAAAGAGAACGGTATTTGCGTTGAGGCTGATGGCGGGAAGTGCAAATGGTCGCCTTCCCTTCTCGGAACAGTTCTTTGTTGGTGGCGCGGAGTCGCTTCGTGGATACAACGAAGACCGATTCTGGGGCAACAACATGATGCTCGGCTCTTTTGAATTCCGGCATCCACTTGCGAACTCTCTAACCGGTGTACTCTTTACTGACGTTGGAGATGCTTGGGGTGGTAACTATGAGCAGGTGGCCTTTAACGGCTTCCGACAACATAGTGGATTTAGTCCCTCGGTCGGTATTGGAGTGGGTCTAAGAGTCGTAACACCTATTGGGCCCATTCGAATTGATGAAGGTTTTGGGCGTGAAGGTGCACACCTACACTTCAGCATAGGACATGTGTTTTGATTTCCTATTTAACCGCTGATGAAACACGATAATTAAAATTTGTAATTTTGATTCACGAGATAAGATAAGGAGCCTTACATGCAGAAAAATAACTGGGTCCGCTTACTGGCCCTGTTGACAATAGTGACGAGCCTTGCGGTTGCTATTGGCGCTTCAGGTCAGGGTAAGTCGGGCGGCACTTTTGCAACGGTGGATTTCAAGAAGTTATCCACGGGATATAAAGCAAGGGAATCCGTGGATGCGGAATTGCGAGTGATGCAGAAGCAATATGAAGACAAGCTCCAACGTCGAAACAATATGCCTTTTTTGACCGAAGAAGAGCAGAAGCAGTTGGATTTGATCTACGAGAAGACTCCGCAAACCGATGCCGACAAAGCGAAGATCACCGCGATTGAAAGTAAAGCAAAGACGAAGTCTGACGAAATTCAAGCAATTCGGCAAAAACCGGAGAAGGATTTGAATGCGGCTGACAAAGCGACATTGGCTGCAGCCGACAAGATCTTTCAGGAAGCACAGGGCAAATTTGCCAGTCTTAAAGAAGATCTTGCAAACCAACTTTCCCAGTATGGCAATAGCAAATCGGAAGACCTCATGAAGAAAGTGCGCGCTACTATTGGTAAAGTTGCAGAGTCCAAAAACGTCGCGGTTGTGTTCAACAGCGAAGTTGCACTTTATGCTGGTACCGACATTACAGAAGCCGTACTTGCAGAACTTAACAAAAAGTAGTTTGATGTTGAAGTCAAAAATGGGGAGCGCATTCGCATGCGCTCCCCATTTCGTCGTCGGGTTTGCCTCGTTGCTTCTTCTTACTGGATGTCGTGCTACGTCGTCCAGAAATACTGCTGGGTTGACTGTTGTCGAAGTAAGACTCAATGCATTGGTGCCGCTTCATCCTGCATACGCAGATGTGACAGCGATGGATAAGCGCGATTTAGTCCCTCTAACTTCATCGGGAACGAAATTGACCGACACTCAGGTTAAGCTGAATTTTCCTGACATTATGCCCCCAGTAAAACCAGCTACATTGGAGGGAGCAATCGGTACGGAGTCTGTCGCAATCGGAGACAATGCCGGACTTACGACTTTGGAAAACTCAAACCGAGAGCACATCCGCCGAATATTAGATCGGGAGCGACATACCCTTCAGCAGAGGCTGGTCACAGATCTAGCGCAGGAGCGGGTAAGGCTCCTTGCAATTCCACCACCGAACGTACCATCGAAAGATTTCACCGATATCAGAAATAGGTTGAGGAAATTGGTTGTAGAACAGATTGCTTTAGAGAGTAACGCAAGGGTACTGACTGTTCCAGGGATAATACCGATTACTGAACGATTGACGGCAATTAACTTAGAGATAGATTCCCTAAGACAGAAACTGCGTCCGAGCCAAATACTCGCAGAAAACACGCAGCTCGACGAAAACCTGGCGAAATATAAACAGACCAAGGAGTCAGTGATCGAGCAAACTCTTACACAACGTTCGATAACCCTTCGACGTGAGGGCGATGTCCTGTTGGAATCAGTGAGATCAAGAATGTTGGGAAGTGCATCAGCAATCAAGAGGGTGAACCCCGTGGATGTAAGTCCTCCGATGAACATGCGACAAGTATCGCAAATGCCTTTGAAGATTACGGGTCCCAGCCTCAAGCAAAGCACCAAAATTGATTCGTCTACAACTTCAAGAAGTGCGATGCGAGACCAGATGTTGGCTTTCATCAAGAGCGACCTACAGCGGCGCGTGGATAGAATCGCCCTGAAGAATCATTGGAAGGTGACGTACGTAGAAGTTAACAAAGGCAACGACTTTACGGACAAGGTTGTCTCCATGCTGTCAGCAGATTTCTCGGGGAGAGATTTGGCGGAATAAAAGGTATAAAGGCTATTGGATAAGTTGGTGCAACCAAAATTCTCGAAGAGTTGTTGCCAGTGCAGCAATACAGGATTAATGAAGCAGTATGAACAAACCGACCGAACAGACGCGCGATGAAACCGAGTTTGTTCAATGGCACGCCCCCATTTTCACCTTGCAGCAGATTGGTGATTTAGTCGGCGGAGAAGTAGTTGGAGATTCAGATGCTAAAGTTCGCGGCATCGCCAGTATTGAAGACGCTGTCGACGGGGACATTGTATTTGCTGAAAATGAGCGGTTTCTGGCTAAGGCTGAGAAATCGCACTGTATCGCTATAGTTATTCCTAATGCCGAGATTTCATCGTCCAAGCCCCTTATCAAAGTGGAAAACGCCCGGTTTGCATTCCTGAAGATCCTGGAACGATTTAATGTCCCCCTTTCTATTGGTCCTGGAGTTCACCCATCAGCAGTTTTGGGTCGAGAGATTGTTTTAGGCGAAGGTGTTCGTGTTGGTCCCAACGTAGTTTTGGCCGATTTTGTCAATGTGGGCGACGGAACTACGATCATGGGGGGCTCGTTTATTGGCGAGGGCACGGTTATTGGCGAAGAGTGTTTGATCCATGCGAACGTCACTGTTAATCACGGGGCGTTGATTGGAGACCGAGTGATCTTGCATTCTGGATGTGTGATCGGTTCGGATGGTTTCGGATATCTATTGATGGATAATCGCCGGGTTAAGGTTCCGCAGGTCGGGATCGTAGTCCTTGAAGACGACGTTGAAGTGGGCGCGGGCAGCACAATTGATCGCGCTAAGACGGGCAGTACAAAGATCGGCGCACGCACAAAAATTGATAACCTTGTGCATATAGCTCATAATGTTAAAATTGGGACTGACTGCGTGATTGTTGCTCAGGTTGGAATTGCGGGCAGCTCAGTGCTGGGAAACAGTGTAATTATGGCAGGGCAATCGGGTGCAAAGGACCACGTTACGATAGGTGACAATGTGGTCGTGATGGGGCGCGGGGCCGTTTTTGGGGATATAGAGCCTGGACAGGTCGTTTCGGGATATCCTGCAAGACCGCATATGCAACGGATGCGAGTTGAGGCCGCGATGGATAAGATGCCAGAGACCCGCAAAAGGCTGCTGGCGCTGGAAAAGGTCGTTGCTCTTCAACAAGAACAAAACGAAAAACTGCAAGAGTTGGTCGCCCAGTTGGCGAGCAAACTTGATCCCCCGGGAACAGAATGACATTCCATAGGCTTGATTACGATATTCATCCCCACGAAAAGTACTTTCAGACGACCCTTTGCAATCGTATAGAGCGGGCGGGAGTAGGGATTCATTCCGGCACGAATTCTGTCGTACATTTGTCGCCTGCACCTGCGAACTCTGGTATCCGATTTAAGGTTGGCAGCACGGAATTTGCGGCAAGTCATGAGAATGTATTGCACACGGACAGGGCAACCTGTATCGGTGTAGATGGAGTCTATCTATCCACGGTAGAGCACATTTTGTCCGCATTAAACGGACTAAATGTAACCAACGCCCTAATTGAAGTTCAAGGTAGTGAGCTTCCGATACTTGATGGCAGCGCCGGCCCGTGGGTGGAAGCGATCATGGAGTCTGGAATATGTCAGTATGAAATCACCTCTAAATTGATACGGCTTGCGGAGACAGTAGTTTTGAAACGAGGCGACTCCTACCTTGTTGCAACTCCTGCGGAGGAATTTTCTCTAACTTGTATCACTCATTTTGACCACCCTATGCTCGGCACTCAGGTCGAAACCGTTTACGATGATGCTGAAACATATAGAACACAAATTGCGCCCGCCAGAACCTTTGGTTTCCAGGAAGAAGTCGAAAAGCTGCTAAGTCAAGGATTGGCTCTGGGTGGCAATTTCGATAATGCTTTGATCGTCTATCAAGATCGGTTTTCTAGTGACCTACGCGTTCGTAATGAGTGTTTACACCACAAAATCTTGGATCTCTTTGGGGATTTGTCCCTTGCCGGTGGGCGGATTATTGCATCAATAACTGCTATTCGCCCGGGCCACAAAATTAATACGGAGTTTGCCGGTCTACTCGCCAAAAACGCGTTGCCGTCGATCTCCGAGTTTGAAATGCCATTGGATCGCGAACAGGAAGTTACGGACACACAAGGAGTGTTGCATGCTGGATATTGAGCAGATTCTGAAGATTTTGCCACATCGTTACCCTATGTTGCTTGTCGATCGCATTTTGGAGATGGAACCGGGTAAGCGCGCTGTCGGCTTAAAAAATGTTACGATTAACGAACAGTTCTTTGTTGGTCACTTTCCCGGTCAACCTATGATGCCGGGTGTTTTGATTATCGAAGCAATGGCGCAGGTTGGCGGCGTGCTGCTACTTTCCGATCCGGAAAGAGCACACAAGTTGGCAGTCATAGCGAGTCTTGAGAATGTGCGATTTCGTAAGCCTGTCGTGCCGGGCGATGCCATGATCACCACCGTGGAAGTGACTAGTGTTCGAAAATCATTCGGCAAGGTCTCCATGAGTGCGCGAGTGGATAATGAAGTCGTCGCATCATGCGATATGATTTTCGGATTAGTGGATCCGCGGGAACCGCGGGAATCGCAAGGTGGAGCCGCATAAATGCCAGCAAACATTCATCCAACTTCTATCGTAGACCCTTCTGCTGGTATTGCGGATAACGTAACCATTGGTCCCTACAGTGTGGTCCACAGCGACGTCCAAATTGCGTCGGGCACAATCTTGGAATCACATGTCATCGTTGAGAGCGGTACACGTATCGGCAAGAATTGCCGAGTTTGGCCAGGAGCAGTTCTTGGTGGGGCACCTCAGGATCACAAGTATAAAGGGGAACGAAGTCTTCTCATCCTCGGTGATAATAATATTATTCGGGAATGCTGTACTCTGCACAGGGCAGTAGGCGAAGGTGTTGCCACTCGGTTGGGCAACGACAATATGCTCATGGCATACGTTCACGTAGGTCACAATTGCGAGATTGGAAATGCCAATACAATCTCCAGCTATGTCGGATTGAGCGGGCACGTGCTTATAGAAGATAATGTTGTCTTCGGCGGTATGGTGGGTGTACACCAATTTTGCCGAATCGGCAAGATGTCGATGGTAGGTGGATTTGGGAAAGTAAACATTGATGTTCCCCCGTACATGCTGGCGGACGGCAATCCAGCCCGCGTTATTGAGATCAATAAGATTGGGCTGCGAAGATACGGCGTCCCACCGCATGTCAGATCAATTCTGAGACAGGCTTACAAGTTAATCTATCGTAGTAATCTTAACCTTTCGCAGGCATTGGAGAGGATTGAGGATGAATTGGAAACCTGTGAGGAGTTGGAGTATTTGATTGAATTCCTGCGCGGTACTCAGGGGGGCTCCTCTGGACGCGGCAACGTTCCCAAGCGTTAGAAGTTCTCGACCTAGAAATTATTGGTTCAAAGAAACAAAACAATGGGACAAAACATTGCGATCATATCGGGCGAAATATCTGGAGATTTAGTCGCCGGTGCACTTGTTTCTGAGATTAATCGCATTCATCCTGGCATAGAGTTTTGGGGTATCGGCAGTCGCCATTCGGCGGCTGCCGGTGTTTCTTTGGAATATGATAGCTCTGAATGGAGTGCTATCGGCGTCATTGAGGTGTTGAAAGTCTATCCAAAACTACGTTGGAGTGCCTACCCTTCGATAGTTAAAAAAATAGAATCCCGAAAACCCGCAGTAGTGATTCTGGTTGACTTTGGCGTGTTCAATATGAAAGTCGCGCGGGATTGCAAGCGATTAGGAATACCAGTTGTGTGGTACTTTCCACCGGGTTCATGGCGGCAAAAGGGCACGGTCGGGCCTGAGCTCGCACAGGTGACGACTAAGATTGCGACGCCATTTCCGTGGTCGGAGGAGCGGTTAAAATCCATTGGATCCGATGCCGAGTTTGTAGGGCATCCACTTCTTGAGCTGACAAAACCGACAATGACTTCCACAGAGTTTGCCAGTAAATTCGGGCTTTTCACTGACCGCCCTACGATCGGGTTGTTGCCCGGAAGCCGTGGATTTGAAGTGCAGTTTAATACGATGGCGCTCCTGCGCGCCGCTCAGCGGATTACCGTTTCCATTCCCAATGTGCAGTTTGTGATAGGTGCCGCGTCGGACTCTGCACGCAAAGCTATAGAGAGAATGGTTACGGATTACACCAACGATCTGCTTCATAAAGCGAACCGTGAGCGAGATATCAACTCCTTCAATGAGAAAAAGCTCACCTCCTCGAAACAACTACCCTTGATGGTTCCGGCCGAAGGCGTGCCAGTTTCTCAGGATGCATTCAAGGAAAGGCTGACAAATACAGCTGCGGAGACTTATGCGGTTCGAAAGAATACAATTCCGGCGTTTGTTATAACACAGGGTCATACCTATGATGTGATGGCTCATTCAGACTTCTTGATGATCTGTTCGGGTACAGCGACATTGGAGGCTGCTATCCTAAATACTCCGATGTTAATACTCTACTGTGGATCTTCGCTAATGTATCTGGAATCGAAGATACGGCGAATAAGACCCGAGCATATTGGTATGCCGAATATAATTGCTGGAAGACGTATTGTGCCTGAGTTTATTCAGGAAGAAGCATCTCCTGAAGCTCTTTCGGCGACGGCCGTCGACTATCTATTGAACGTTGATCTGAGGCTGAGCTGCAAAGAGGAGTTGAGAGACGTGCGTAAGAAATTGATGCCTCCTGGGACTACCGATGGGGAAAATAGTAAGACAGCAAGTGAACGAACTGCAGAATTGGTGCTAAGAGTGGCTCATTTAGCGTAAAATGATTAAAATGTTTGTGATGCAAGTATCTGGAAAAGAAAATGCAGTTATTTAAGAATAAGAAAACGACTGATTTAGACCCAGCAAGAGAAGCCGAGATTCGGCAAAGACTTATCGCTTACTTGATGCCGCACCGCAAAACACTCATTGCAGGAATGCTCTGTGCAGCCGGTGTATCAGGGATTACTGCCTTACTTGCGGTGGCGACACGCCTCACGGTGAACGCCATGGCAAAGGGTAACGTTGGCACTCTTAATCTTATCTGTATCATTGTCGTGGTCGTCTTTATTGTCAAGGGTATCCTGAGTTACGGTCAGACTTACTTCTTATCTCTCGTCTCCCAACGTGTAACCACCCGCCTACGTGATGAGATATTCTCCCACCTTCATTCGCTGTCCCTGTCGTTTTTCAATCGCCGCAGAACTGGCGCGATAATGTCTACCCTTACAAATGACGTGGTGGTTATTCAGAATGCAACCATGTCCGTTCGGGACATCGTGACTGCTCCGCTCTCTGTAATTGCCTGTTTTGGACTGCTGTTTTATACCAGTTGGAGACTTACCCTCGCCGCCATTATATTTGTACCGTTCATGGGAATTGTGATTTCCAGAATTGGAAAGCGGATCCGCGGTATCTCGGATCTGGTCCAGGGCAAGCTAGCCGATATTTCTACTATTACGGAAGAGACCGTTGCGGGTGTGCGAATTATCAAGTCGTTTGCCGCCGAGGATCATGAAATACGTCGTTTCAGTGTGGAAAACGAGAAAACATTTCACGCAGTAATTAAGGGCGAAAAGAAACGAGCCCAATTGAGACCGATCATAGAATTCCTGGGTGCATTTGGTATTGCGCTTGTGCTCTTCCTAGGTGGAAACGAAGTGGCTCGCAATCAGCACCTTTCTGACCTTCACCTGCCCCTCGAGAGTAAGATGGATGCTGGTGGACTGGTTATGTTTATCATGCTGCTCCAACAGCTTGCGAGAGCCATTAGCGATTTTGGCGGCATAAACACAACCTATCAACAGACCCTTTCGGCCTCTAACCGAATATTTACAGAAGTGCTCGATCAGAAATCGGATGTACAGCAGAAACCGGACGCAATCGTAATGTCGCAACTGGTTGGTAAGGTTAGTTTTGAGAACGTCAGTTTTGATTACAACGAGGGCGAATCGGTTCTGACGGATATCTCCTTTGAAGTATTACCCGGGCAAGTTGTGGCACTAGTCGGGCAGAGTGGGGCAGGCAAGAGTACCGTCGTGGACTTAATTCCTCGGTTCTATGATGTCACTGCCGGTTCTATCAAGATAGATGGAATCGATATTCGGGATGTGGACATTCAATCGCTGCGAAGGCAGATTGGTATTGTGCCTCAAGAGACCTGGCTATTTGCGGGTACCTTGCGTGACAACATTGCTTATGGAAATCGTGGTGCTACCGATGAGCAGATTAAGACAGCAGCCTATGCTGCAAATGCCTATTTCGTAGAGGGTATGCCGGACAAATTTGACACAATCGTTGGCGAGCGCGGTGTCAGACTCTCAGGTGGTGAACGACAGAGAATTGCAATCGCACGTGCTATTTTGATGGATCCCCGATTACTTATTTTGGATGAAGCGACTTCATCGCTTGACGCTTCGAGCGAGTCGTTGGTGCAGGAAGCGCTTGATCAACTTATGAAAGGGCGAACGACCATCGTTATTGCGCATCGCCTTTCAACCATTCTTGAAGCTGACAAAATCATTGTAATGGAAAAAGGTCGCGTTGTTGAGTCGGGATCCCATGCCGAACTTTTACTAAAGGGCGGCAGTTATGCCCACCTTTACGAGCGACAGTTCCGGGCTGAACTGCAGGGCTAACTTTTGAGCGAAACAGACACGGATATCAAAAAACGGGATCGCCGAGCAAAGGTGATAGGTTTAGTCGGATATGCAGTCTCTCGTTTTATCGGCTTAACGTTGCGGATCAAATATAAGAACATTGAGCGCGTCGACGAGATTGTAAAGGCTAATAACGGTGGGATATTGGTCACCTGGCATGGTCGCACCCTTATTCCCGCCAATGTCTTTAAGGGCCGTGGATTTTGGGCGCTCATCTCGCTCTCAAAGGATGGTGAAGCGCAGAATTATGTCTTTCGGCGGTATGGCTATCAAACAATAAGAGGCTCTACCGGCCGTGGTGGCGTCAAGGCTGCATTGATGCTTGCCAAGAAGGTTAACGAGGGCGGTGTACTTGCGTTTACGCCGGATGGTCCCCGTGGTCCCACACATAAGGTTCAAGAAGGTACAATATTTTTTGCTCAACGTTCAGGGCGCCCAATCATTCCTTTGGGGCTGTCGGCAAATCCGCGTAAACTCTTGAAGTCCTGGGACAGCTACATGATTCCACGTCCCTTTGCCAAAGCGGCATTTGTGGTTGGTGATCCCATTTTTGTCTCCCCAACTGCCACCGATGAAGAAAAGACCGCAATTGCAATTCAGTTAGAGGCAGCGTTGAACGCCTGCGAGCGCGAAGCGGAAAACATGGTTGGATTGACGGCATGAGTTTGCATCGCAGATTAGTCTGAACCAATAAGAACAATAACCAAGTCTTTCAGGGGATCGTCCAATTTTTCTGTTGTACAATGCCATTCTCGTTCTACTGTCGCCCATCATTGCAATTTTTCTTGCGGTTCGCTTGCTTTCCGGTAAATCGCGGGAAGGATGGGGCGAACGATGTGGACGCTATGATAACAACCTAAGCCCCAAAGCTGGTATCACAAAACGAATGTGGGTACATGCCGCAAGTGTTGGTGAGGTGATGGCTGCAACTCCAATACTGAAAGAGTTTTCAAAACTCGGTCCAGATTGGGAAGTGATCGTAAGTGTGATAACTCCGGGTGGCTACGAAGTTGCGTCTGCAATGATAGGCAAAGGTGTAATGGCTGTGGTGTACAGTCCGTTTGATGTGCCTTGGATTGTTAGGCGTTCGGTGAGAACTATTCAGCCAGATCTTTACATGAATCTCGAGACGGAACTCTGGCCCAATATCGCATATTGCCTTTCCAAAAATCGGGTACCCGCTATCATCGTGAATGGTAGAATTTCTGATAAGAGTATCGGGCGTTATTTGCAGATCAAACCTTTTGTTCGTTGGTGTCTGAGCAGCTTTCAATCCATACTTGTACAATCCCAAATTGATATGGATCGGTTTATTGCATTAGGGGCAGCGCCCGAACGGACCTCTGTGATCGGCAACGCTAAGTTCGACCAGGCTCCCGAAGGACTAAATGAGAGTTCAAAAGCCCAATTGAGGGCGAGTTTTGGTATTGACGAAGCGGCCCCTGTCCTAGTATTCGGCAGTACCCGCCAGGAGGATGAAGAACGCATTCTAATAAGTGCATATAAGACTTTGCATGCAAGATATCCCCGATTAGCAGTGATCCATGCACCGAGGCACGTGGATCGGGCAGAAGCCGTCAAAACGTTGTGGAAAGAAGCGGGATACGACGTAGTGCGAAGATCCGAAATGGGACCATATGGACCCAAATCAGACCAAGTAGTGCTCGACACTTTTGGAGAACTTGCAAACGTATACGCGCTTGCAACCGTTGTATTTATTGGCAACAGTTTGACGGAGCCGGGCGGCGGACAGAATATCTTGCAACCACTTGCGCAAGGCAAGCCAGTCGTCTATGGTCCAAAGATGCAAAACTTCAGAGACTCTATCGCGATGGCGGAAAAGAGCAATGTCGGATTCAAAGTTTATAACCCCGATGAGTTGACGGCTAAATTGGAAGACCTTTTGGAACAGAAAGAAGAGACGGAAGCTCTGGCGATTCGCGCGCGTTCGTTAATCGACAGCAACCGTGGCGTCGCCGCAAGATACGCTGCTGAGATCGCAAAAGTCGTGGGGCTTCAGTGATACGGTGCAAGATTATCTACTAAGCATTATCGAAGGGGAGAAGAAGGGACCTGTAGCATTTTTTTTGCGCGGACTATTCTGCCTTCTGTCATGGACATACAATCTGGGTCTTAAGATCTATTTGGGTATTTACAGTGTCGGGTTGCGGAAGAGAAAGCGGTTTCCGATTCCGGTAATCAGTGTGGGAAATCTTACGGTGGGTGGAACAGGCAAAACTCCAATGACACAGAGGGTTTGTGGCCTCCTGCGCGAACATAATATTAAGCCGGTTGTTTTGACCCGAGGATATCGGGGTGAAAATGAATTTGGAGCTGCCATTGTCTCTGACGGCAAAAGGGTGTTGCTCTCTGCGAAAGCGGCCGGCGACGAAGCAAATATGCTTGCAAGTTTAATGCCAAAAGTGCCAGTGGTTGCAGGAAAAGATCGACGGATAACGGGACAGATGGCGATCGATACCTTCCATCCCGATGTGTTGGTGTTGGATGACGGTATGCAGTTCTATCAGCTCCATCGAAATTGCGACATCATTTTGATTGACTCTGAGCGTCCGTTTCATAATGGTTGGACCTTTCCTCGGGGGCTGTTGAGGGAGCCTGTCACACACCTTCGCAGGGGGCAGTGTGCGGTGGTCACGAATGCGGATAGAGTGTCGACTGAGGCACTATCTAATCTAAAGGTACGAATTAACCGAATTGCCCCAGCAGTGCCTGTTTTTACCGCTCGGTATCTGGCCATTGATCTAAAGGGCCTGGACGGGCGAGAAACCTTTCCTTTAGAATGGTTGGCTGGTCGCAAGATTTGTGGATATTGCGCACTTGGGAAGCCAGATGGATTTAGATCACAGTTGGAGCGGGCAGGGGCGGAGATTGTCCACTGGGTGACTCCCCGTGATCACCATGACGCGACAATGGCTGAGTTGAGTGAAATAATGAGTGCGGCAGTTAACGCAGGAGCAGAAGCAATTGTGGTTACCGATAAAGACGCGGTAAAGCTCCCTCCTGTGATGCGTCCACTGCCGTTTTACAAATTGCAAGTAGATATGATTGTTGATGAGCAGGATGAGTTTATACGACTTCTGTTAGAAAAAGCTGAGGTTCGAGGTTCAATTGGCTAAGGCAACGTTGACGAAAAAGATCGGGAGACGTGTGGGACGAGAGATCCTACGCGTCCTGATTGTGGTGATTCAGGCGGTGCCATTGTCTGTTGGATTGGCTTTTGGGCGCGGATTTGGTAATTTTATGCGCTTTTGTGCTCGCAAGCGTTACAGAGTTGCCCTCAAAAATCTGCGAATTGCTTATGGCGATACACTAACAGAAGCAGAGCGGATTAGAATTGCCAAACAATCGTTCAAGCACTTCGGAATGTTTGCAATTGAGGTAATCAAATTTTCGTCGATGACCCAGAGCGAGGTTGAACAGCGACTCGAAGTGGATGAAGGTTCATTTGAAGAGTATGAAAAGCTCATGGCCGAAAAAAAAGGTTGTCTCCTGATAACCGGTCACTTGGGAAATTTTGAAATTGCAGGACGCTGGATAGTTCCACGTGGTTATGAGATTATTGCTTTAGCGCGCGAGTCGCGTGATCGCGGCACTACTGAGATGATGACCAAACTGAGAGAGAGGTCCGGGGTAAGGATCATTACTCTCGGAATGTCACTGAAACCGATTATAGCGGGATTGCGTCGTAATGCATCGATAGCAATCGTGTGTGACCAAAATGCGGCCGATGTTTTTGTACCTTTCTTTGGACATCCAACTGGAACCGTGGATGGTCCTGCTCGAATTGCGCTCAAGATGGGAGCTCCACTCCTCTTCTTTTATTGCGTTCGTGATGGCAAAGGCGGATATCGAATTCGTTCACACGGGCACTATGTTCCAGTTTCAACCGGTAATGAAGCGGCAGATATCGAAACCGCAATGACAGAGGTCAATAAGAGATTGGAAGAGATTATTCGGCTATATCCCGAACAGTGGCTGTGGTTCCACGATCGTTGGAAATCTTCACCGGGAGTGAATCCGTGAACCACAACATAACTCCCCCGGATATGAGCACTATCAAGAAGATTCTCATTGTCAAACTCAGTTCTATTGGTGATGTTGTCCACGCTCTGCCAGTTTCCGCTGCATTGGGCGACGCTTTCCCGAATATCGAAATATCATGGGTAGTAGAGCAGATGTCTGCACCTATTGTTAAGGACAATCCCTATCTTAAAGAGGTGATTGTTCTACCATCGGAATGGCGTAGTCGCGGATCCATTAGTGCCCTCCATCGATTTTCGGCTATTCGGTCAGAAATCCGACGGCGCGAGTTCGATATGGCGATCGACCTTCAGGGTTTAAGCAAAAGTGCTCTGGTGGCATGGGGCTCCGGTGCTAAGTATCGTTATGGTTACGATTGGATGCGCGAACTTGCACCCCGGCTGATTACCCGTGTACCGCGCAGAACCGAATCGTTACATGTTGTAGATCAGTTCTTGGATGTTGCCAGATTTCTTGGGGCTCCCGTTGAGACGGTGAAGTTTCCGCTCGTCATTTCTGAGGAGAAAAAAGCTTCGGCCTCCAAGCTGTTTTGCGAATTCGGTCTCAAAATGAATGAGGACTTTATCGTAATCAATCCTTCCTCCGGCGGTGGCGGAAACAAAGGCTGGAGCGTTGCGAACTACATTTTGGCAATAGATCGTCTGGCAAAGGATCCCGGATTTCCAATAGTTCTTGTTGGTTCAAAGGGCGATGCACCAATATGCCACGCGATCCAAGAAGGGGTGAATGTACCGATAACCAACCTCTCCGGAAGAACCGATCTTGGAGAATTAATTGCTATCCTCGGGGGTGCTAGGCTTCATCTTTGTGGCGACACGGGGTCTGCGCATATTGCTGCTGCGCTAAATACTCGCGTTGTATCCATCTTCGGTCGCAGTAATCCGGACAGGTTAGCTCCCTATGGACAGGGACAATTCGCTCTACATCATCGAGAACTGTGTTCTGACATATGTAGGAAGTTCCACGATACTGCCCCTATAAACAGTAAGCAGAAGTGTCTAGCGCCTCCACCCGCTTGCCTTTCTGCTGTACATGTTGATGAAGTCGTTTCAACTTGCAAGATGGCACTGGATTCGCTCGTAGTTCTTTAATTCTGCGCGCATAGCCGAACATTATGCAGAGTATCGCAGTCAAACCAAATACCCTTCTACTCTTGCTGAGTACCATTGAAACCAAAACAAGTTTTTATGTGCTATAAATAACTGTAACTCACTAAATTGAAACACTCCATGCAATCAGAAAAATCATCAATTAACTTCCGAAGTCCTGAGTTCCGATTTAAGTTCTTGGTGTTGTTCATTATTCTGTTCGCCAGTATAATTGGGAGTTTGTGCTATTACCTCCAAATGAATGCAATGGAAGTGAGTGCAACGGATGCAACAAAACCTGCTCTCACCAACTTACAGCATCTAACCCAAGCAATTTTTATCATTTCTGCATTAGGCGCTGTAGTTCTGGCTTTTCTTTTGGTTTCATTGAGTCAATCGCTGGCAGTCATGAGGAATGATAGATTTCAATTGGCGCGGCTCACCGAGGACATCGGTGAAATAAGTCAGGAAAAACTGGAACTGCTTCAAAGCAACAATCTGTTGACCAATCTTGCGTCAACGGATGCATTGACTGGATTATCAAACCGTGCGGGTGGGGATGCAGCTCTTAGTCGATACTTCGATGCGGCCACTCGAATGCACAGCGGCCTGTCGGTACTGATGATCGACGTCGATCAGTTTAAGGAATACAATGACAACTTTGGTCACCCTGCTGGCGATCAAGTACTACGGCAGATATCCCAAATCCTAAAAGATACTCTGCGTACGGATGACCAGGCAGTACGGTTCGGTGGTGAAGAATTTCTCGTCGTATTACCGTTTTGTGATGAACAGGTGGCTATCGATGTTGCGGAGAGAATTCGCGTATTGATTCGAGATGTAAAATGGCAATATCGACCAGTAACTGTGAGCATTGGTGCTTCAACTCTCCAAAATACAACCTCATCGGCTGACCAACTGGTGGGTGAAGCCGATCAGGCTCTCTACATGTCAAAAAACATTGGAAGAAATCGAACCACGCACTTTAAGGCTGTACGGATGATGGTAATGCAGCTTCAAGAAAATCAGAACGAAAACCTCGATTGATGTGGTTATTACTCCGCGTGTATGAGACCCAAGACTAAACTTTCGCCCGACCTCGTCATAAGTGCCTATATTCAGGGCATATTTCCCATGTATATTTCGTCCGTGGACGATATTGGGTGGTATCAGCCCGATCCCCGAGCTGTTATCCCTCTGGATGGATTCTACATTTCCCGATCACTTGCGAAGACATTGAAATCAAATAAGTTCGAGGTGACGTTCGACAGAGACTTTGAAGGTGTTATGAAGGGGTGTGCGGACAGACCCGAAGGCACCTGGATATCCGAGGAATTTTTTCGTGTATTTGGAGAGCTCCATGCAAGATGCGACTGCCATAGCGTTGAGGTTTGGTATGAAAGGCGACTTGTAGGTGGCGTGTACGGTGTCGCTCTTGGCGGGGCGTTTATGGCGGAGAGTATGTTTCACTATATTACAGATGCATCTAAAGTTGCGTTAGCTCATTTAGTTCAGCACCTACGTAATAAAGGATTTATTCTTCTTGATGTCCAGTACCTAACCCCTCACCTTGTAAGTCTCGGGGCCGTCGAGATACCTCATGAACAGTACATGGAAAGACTCGATTTGGCGCTGGATATACCCACATATTTCGGTGAACAGTAATTAGCCTTTAAGTATAGGGGATTTGGGCCGGATTGAAAATAGGATTCAAGCCAGCCCGAAATTGTGTTGTTTGCCAACTATTTTGTATCGGGCTGAAACAGCACTCCGGTGGTCAAATCATGCGACGTGAAGTTTACCGCCGCTCCGTTTGGACATGCGTTTGTTGATAGAGTTATGGAAGCAGAAGTTTGACCAGCGGGAATGTTAATAACAAGGGGCCATCCACCCGATGCATTCACCAATGACGGCGCACTGCAATTTACAGTGATTTGCGTGTCGGCGGATGTGGAGGACGCGATCCCTACAGTAAGAGTAATGGAATCGGTTCCACCAACTACTGAGTTGCTATTCACCGCGAGAAAGTTCGGCAGCCCCTCCGTGAGGACGTGAGAAGCAACCTTGTATCGAGATCGAGTGTTTGCGGTTGCGGGTTTTGAACCCGACCAAGCTGCAACCGCGATCATAGCGGACAATGCAACGAGGCTCGTGCATTTAAAGACTCTTTTTGTTGCTGACATTTGATTCTCCGTTCATCGATAATATTGCGGTCCGTGTAACCGCGTAATATCGTAGAAAATGGACGGTGAAAGAATTGTCAGTATAATTCCATAATTGGTCTTTTGTGAAAAAGGTCACATATAATATGTGTGACCAGCAATAAGTTTATTGCAATTTCAATTATTGACGGTGTGATTTTGGTTTAAAAGGTTCGGCGAGGGCGAGGACTTCTTCTGTAGACATGGAATATCCAGCATCCCATGCAACGTCGAAGTCCTCTTCTGAGACAAAGGCTTTGGCCCTTTTTACGTCTGCGTCAAAGAGCCGCATATAATAGGTGTTTAGAGAGACTGAGTGGCGATCCCTATGGCCAGAAACAGCGCCAAAAAGTTTAATCGACTCGATATGGTTACCCATAGCGGATACGACGCAACCAACTACCCAAATGGGTTGGGCAACGCCACCTTTGTC
>CAISOI010000669.1 GCA_903886985.1 uncultured Chthonomonas sp. | reverse complement strand
TCTTTGCCATCTTCTGCTTCGGCGTCACGCGGCGTTATCGACCCGGTCGGAGATATCAACTCCGAATGATCATCTACGGCGGGGAAACCTGTGTTGATGTGATAGAGATACATATGTGGACTTGTCTGATAGCCCATGTTTTCGACTTCATCTTCGATGAAGAATCGGCTCTCTCCGAGACGCGCCCAAATCTTTCGAGTTAATTGAATATTCTCGCCGAAGACAATGGATTCGCGACACTTGCCAGTGATCGATAGAATATATTCATCGCCATCCCACGCGCCATCCCATGAAACATTGGTGGCGGGTATGTGGCTAATCCTTCCATGCAGCCCAAGAGGTTCCCCTTCATCGACGCAGCTTGCACCCATCCATGTCATTCCACAAGTGACTACCAGTCCGCCATAAAAGGAACGCAGCCATCCACGCTCTTCAGGTTCGAAAAAGGCGGGGTGACGGTCTGTCATCGCAGATCGCCACGCAAGAGACTTGCCATTCAGTTGCGCGGAAGAGATATCCATTCCCCTGCTCGGCAGAACCGTAAATTCAAAACCACTACCTGTCGAAACATCGATTGCGAGAACACCCTCCTCATAGCCCTCTGCAAGGCGATAGGGTTTCACGCGAGCGACCTGCGAGATGTCGCCAACATGGTCCAAGAGTTCAGATTTTGTATAGTTTTTTCCGAATAGCGACGCCACATTCGTCTCCTGAAACGTGTTGGTTACTTTGGTAGAATGCCTACTTGAATACTCGACGGATATTTATCGGTGTGATAGATTGAGTTAGTTACGCTTTGAAAGTCAGAGTCGTTTGCATCGCTGATCTTCATAAACTTGCCGGGGTTGCGATCACCGAGCGGAAACCACGATCCCTGAACTTGAACCATTATTTTGTGTCCACGCTTGAAGGTGTGGGCGACATCTTGCAATTCAAATTTGACCTCTTCAACCGCGCCTGGTGTCAATGGGGTCGGCTTCGAGAAACTCTTGCGAAATTTGGTACGCATAATTTCAGCGCGCACAAGCATCTCGTGTCCCGCCATGGGCTTCCCTGCAGGGTTGGTTTGTGCATCGGGACCATCGTTCGGGTAGACATCTATCAGCTTGACCACAAGATCGGTATCTGTACCAGTCGAGGCCAAGAATATGTCCGCTTGTATGGAGCCAACAAGCGTCGTATCTTTTTCCAACACCGGTGTCATGTAGCTGAGAACATCAGGGCGTTTTGTTGCGAAGCTCTGATCGTCAATCATGTACTCGCTGCGCCGACCACCCTGTTTGACATTATCATAAGGAACGGGATTGGCAGGATCACTAACGAATACATCAGGAGTCGAAGAGCCGCCCGGGCGCATAGTGGAAAGAGACCTATTATTGCCAAGGAAATAAGCAGCCTTTTGGGTCTCTTTCGGTGGCCAACTGCTGAACTGTTTCCAGGTGTTGGAGCCAGTAAAGAAGATAGATGCTTCCGCTACCGGCGTTGTGCTGACACCCTTGAGGTGTGACTCGAAAAAGGGGAATTCTATATTCTCCCTATAGAAATTGCCGGTATTCGAACCAAAGTGAATGTCGCCATACGAGTCTCGTGGACCGGATGACCAACCACCATGAGGCCACGGTCCCATCACGATGCTGTTCTCAATCCCGGGGTTCTGTTTTTCAATGGCACGATAAACTTTGAGAGCCCCATGAAGGTCTTCAGCATCAAAAAATCCGCCAACGGTGAGAACGGCGGCATGAGAGCCCTTCAAATTCGGTAGAAGATTGCGCGCTTTCCAATAATCGTCATAAGTATCGTGCTCCATCATCTCGTCCCAGAACGCGACTTTGTGCTTGTAGTACTTCTCGTTTGCATTCTTCAGAGCACCCATTCCCAAATAAAAGCTGTATGCATCGGGGTAGCCAGGCGTGAGGCTCGGCGCCCAATTAGCAGACGGGACCGGTCGTTCCTGCCCGAACGACCCCAAAAACGAAAACGCATCCATTAAAAATAGTACACCTCGGTGGTGAAAGTCATCGGCGATAAACCAATCCCCAATGGGAGCTTGAGGAGAGACAGCTTTCAGCGCAGGATGCGAATGGATGGTGCCACATGCAGCATAAAATCCGGGATAGGAGATTCCCCACATTCCGACTTTGCCATTATTGTTTGGCACATGGTTGATCAGGTACTCAATGGTGTCGTAAGTATCCGTCGCTTCGTCTACTTCCGTGGCGTCGGAGTGAAGTTCCTTCTCCGGACGCATATTGATGAACTTGCCTTCTGACATGAACTTACCGCGCACATCCTGATAGGCAAAGATGTATCCCGCCTGTTGGAATAGCAGCGAAGGACCGAGGCGTCCGGGGAATCCCTCTGCCGTATAGGGACCGACGGAATAGGGCGTCCGGTTCATCATGATAGGATATTTCTGGGAATTACCTTTGGGGATATAGACGGCTGTATAGAGCTTCACTCCGTCCCGCATGGGAATCATCAACTGCAGTTTTGTGTAGTTCTCTTTGACCGACTGAGCATGGGCATTGCCAACATAGAGTGCCAGTGTAAGACCGACGATACAAAAACGGAGCAGCGTGCCGAAGTGGTGCAGGGGTTTGGGTAGTGAGCTCATTAGAACCTCCAGAAAAACAGCAAAGCAGTAGTAACTTTATCGGTTACTACTGCCTTTTCCTGCTGATTTTACGGAACAGTTTTTAACTGAGGGTGTTAGTTTTCAACATCCAATCCATCGACATATATTCTCAGAGCTTTATTGGCATCATCTGACAGTTTTCGCAGGTTTGCTGCTTCCATTCGCAGTGAGCCAATCTTCGTCTCTTGTGCATCCAATGTCCCAACATAACGTTTGTAGAGCGCGGACGCTTTATCGAGAGCTTCCATATTCTTGCGAATACGGTCCTGATCGCTGTTGATGGACTCAATCTCTTTATCTTTGGCAGCCGCCTGATCTCGAAGGGCAGTTGCCTCACGTCGCATCTGGACAACCTGAATAAGGGCCGCCTTCACCTTTGGCGAGAGCTCTTTGCCTTCCACATAGGCAGTGATGGCATTGATATCTGCATCAATTACTCTGATTTCCTGAACCAATGGTCGGCTTGTGGTTACCTTTAGAGTTTCCGTTTTGCCCGGTTCCACCTTGATTTCAAATCGGTACAGGTTCGCCGTTCGCTCTGCAGACTTGGCGGGTGCGATAAGTTCGAAAGCAGGATTGTACGGATGTTCAATCAGAACGGTTTTGGTTTTGTCGCCAGTGGATTTCACTTCATAGGTTACGTCGGACATGAGCTTACGGGCAGAGATCATAATCCCATGCTTCACCACAAAGGTCGCCTGCGAGTAAGTAATGTTCTCGCCTTTGTGTGCGACATGGACATTGAGGTCGACGGCATAAGTAATGAGTCGCGAATCTCCCGGTGGAATGTCTTCCATTTTTGCATCACCAGCGTAAGTTTCCTGGTCAAAGAGTGTTATCGGCCCACCCTTCAGATGGAGACCTGTCGAGTTGTTAAGCCGTATTGCATTGAGCGGAAATTCGGAATTATTACTCGAACTGAACAGAGATAATTTGTCGATCGTGACATCCTTCGACACAACAGGAATCATGGCAGCCTGTTGTCTCTGAAGGTTAACCGGCGTGGTGATATTGTACTGGAAGAGTTCACCAGCCTTCTGTCCTGCAGCCATAGCATCGATCGACTCTCCCATGGTTCTCCTGCCCATTGTGGCAGCATTGGAGCTCAAGGGAGTGTTTGCGCCACGTCCCAAGTAAGCACCACCATAAATTGAAGGTGCGGCGTCAAATGCATCCGCATTGCCTCCCAAACCACCACCTTGCCCCCCGCCTCCAAATCCACCGCCACCTATACCGAACCCCCTACCACCTCCAGCAGGACCTGCAGCGCCGGCGTCCCTACGCCCCATGGTAACCGATGTACTTAAAGCAGGAAGTTTGGCATCCTGATTGCTTTTTGCAAGCACCAGTTTCTCATTCTCGGTAATACTTCCTGCGTGCGTCTGAGGTGTTGGGGATGCGATTACATCATTTGGCACGATAGGTCGCGGAATATAGAGCGGTTGATAGAGATCCTGAATGAAAGAGATCGGTCTGCCAGAGATGAGGGTGAGTTGAATATCCTTCCAATCCTCGTCCGACGTATTCTCGACCATCGCCCAACCTTGCAGGTACGGTTTATTGGTGCCATCTCCCACTACGAGACGGTAGCTCATTTTCCAGAGCGGCGCTTCGGTGACGTAGCCTACACGCACCTGTCGGCTGCCATTGCCAGCAAAATGGAGGGTTACTTGTC
>CAISOI010000668.1 GCA_903886985.1 uncultured Chthonomonas sp. | reverse complement strand
GATCTCCTCGTACGATCGTGATACTCTTATCGGCAATTGTCTGTTCGACCTCGTCTGGGGCCATTGGTGGAATTTGTGGAACCATCGTGCCTGTCAGGTATTTTTTCTTTGCAGCCAAGACTCTGGAGACCGACGCTTTCAATCGGTCTAAGCGCAATTTCCCAGATTTGATCGCCGATCTTATCTTGCGAACAACTTCTCGCTGAGTTTTCAGGGTGTGACACACCAATACGATATCAGCCCCAGCACAAAGCGCTGCAACTGCTCCCAGCGCGGAGCCGGGTGATTTTGCAATCGCATCCATTTCCAGGCAATCCGTAATTATTAGACCTTGATAGCCAAGTTTCACTCTCAACAGGCCCGTCAAGATTTCTGGCGACATAGTCGCCGGCCGTTTTGGATCCAACAGAGGAAACAGAATGTGCGAAGTCATGATGGCATCCACACCTGCGGTAATCAGTTTCTTGAATGGGACCAACTCTACGTTTTCGAATCTCTTGTTGTCAACGTCGATGGTTGGGAGTGCCAAGTGTGAATCGGTATTTGTGTCGCCATGTCCTGGAAAGTGCTTAGCGCATGCAAGAACACCATTTGACTGATACCCGTTCGCAACCACCACTGCTAATTCAGCAACCAAATACGGGTCTTCACCATAAGACCGAACTCCGATAATGGGGTTAGCAGGATTATTATTAACATCCGCAACGGGCGCAAAATTCCAGTTGACCCCAATATTAAACAGTTCATTGGCCTGTAAAGCGGCTTGTTTCGCAGCTAAGTCGATCGCAACAACCTTTCCTGATCCCTTGGCAATTGCTCCCAGAGCCATGTTGCCGGAGAATTGGTGCATAGGGGAGGATTGAGGGGAGAATCTGTTAACGACACCGCCTTCCTGATCGACGGCAATAAACAGGGGTATCCGACTCCGTGATTGAAGGGCGGAAATATTGGCCCGAATGGATTCAAGATGGTTGGGAGTATGGTTCCGCGCCATCAGAACGATAGAGCCAACCTGCATTTCATCAATGAGGGCTATTGTATGGTCGTTAATTTCTCTGGCTGGAGAGTCAGAGGCAGAGTCCCACCCGAAGCAGAGAAGCTGCCCGATTAGCTCATCCAGAGTTAGGTCATCGACGTCGGGAATTTGTGGTAATGGCATGTTACATTAATACCCGAAATAAAAAGAGCGTCGCATTGTCGCGACGCTCAAGTTATTACGAGTCTGGGCTTTGGTTAATCTCGGCGTCTTCTGCGCTTGGAGTTCATGGCAACGAATACGACTGCACCGGAGGCAATCATGACATAAGTGCTGGGTTCGGGGACTACGAAAACGCTGAACGACTTGGAGCCAACTACACTCGTTCCAAATTCATCACTGCCACCGAGTATACGGCTTGTTCCAGTGTAAATACCCGCGTTGTATCCAGGTGAAATAATTAGCCCAAATATGGCTCCCGTGTAAAATTCGCCTGGGTTAAGGATCCCAGGAACGTTTCCGAAGAAAACCCCTGGATCATCCGTGAAGGGGTCACCCTGTGAGGCTGGTGACCACGTCTGGTCTTCGTTGTTTAGGAAGACTGCACTCCCAGATGTGTTCGTAATCGTTCCTGAGAAGATTACTTCATCTCCTGGTTGCCCAGAAAGAAGGGACGGCTCAAAAGTTATCAACAATTGCGCATTTGACTTGGAAGCGGTTGCCATTAACAATACCGCGGCTAGAGCAAGTGTACAGTTTCGAAGCAATTTAAACATGACTGTTTAACCCCTAATTTCCTATAGCGAACAAAGTCGCGTTGTTGATTGCATAGACAGTTCCATCTGGACCAATTACTGTGGGGGTATATGCTTCTCCCGTTGCGGGAGCAAGGGAAATAACTTGAGAGAGTGTTCCGGTGACCATGCTCCATCGGTAGCACTTTCCGTCTTCACTGTTAACAATGATGCAGCGACCAATCGGGTCGATTGCAGCGGTGTTAATACACCACTCTCGGACTGCATTTGGCAGGGAACCCACAAACTCTGGGTCAGCAGTCACTCCCGGGGCTACTTTCACTTCTTTCAATACCGTTACGCCGGTTATTGAGTCTGTTTGCGTTGCTTTGGGGTCTACAACTGCGACCTTATTGACGCCGTCACCCCCGCAACAAGCGTAGTTATTGTACTTAATCATAAGCAAGTAGGTCGACGTGCCGGTATAACCGGGCACCATACTCGACGGTAAAACAGATGCTGTATCATCCCAACCAAATGCTGCAGGAGTTTTTGTTGTGGTCAACGTAGAGTTGAAGTGTAACAGCCATCCGCGATCGTGGTTTGATAGGAACGGATTTTCTAGAACACCGAAGTAGACGTCGCCATCAGTTCCAACCGTTGGAGAAGCAGTTCCGTCATCGTGTAGTCCCGCATCAGAACCGGTCTTAGGATCCTTAAGTCGGACTTTGGCGGAAGTGGACATATCTGAGGTATTCATACACAGTAGGTATCCGGAGCCATTATTTGTGCCGTTTGCATTGCTGACCGCGACATAAAGTTTTGTACCGTCAACGCTCAATGCTGGAGCGCAGTTATGTACTACTTTGGACATTCCGCTATCGCTAGCAGCTGTGGTGACCGGCTTGATTACACTGGTACCGTCATATTTGATCTTTACAATGGAGCTAACCAAACTGGATGGATTCGAACCCGTTACCTGAACTCCAAAGTAGAGACTTCCATATCTATCTATAGTAATTGGTGTATTGATGAAGACTGTCGAATTGTAGGATGAAGCGTTTGCATTGTAGTTAGACAAACCGTAGTAGCAAACTCTCGAGTTATAGGTGCCACCGTTGGAGTCAGGGTTGGCTCGGTAAAGCAATGTTCCGCCACCAGCCATGACATAAAGTTCATTTTTAGGAGTTAGAGCGCCGCTTACACTGGGAGTCCAGTCGTGTGGGGG
>CAISOI010000667.1 GCA_903886985.1 uncultured Chthonomonas sp. | reverse complement strand
GGTGAACACCGTCGTACGCAGTACCATCCATCAATTTCGCAGGAACGTGTGTGGGAATGTGAATGTCCTTGTACATGTTCAACTCTGTTGGGCTAAGCAGCTGCGCCTTGGTACCCTGCACAGCTTTGTTAGCACCGCAAATCTCGAAAGCAAGCTTCCAGTCATCCAGAGTGTAATCGATACAAGTAATCTTCGATGCTCCAGCCCGCTCGCAGAGTTCCACCACTTTTCGTAAGACATCCGGGTGGGTGGCAGCGGCCTGCTCTGGGGTACGCATCCAGCCCATATTTGGGCTTAATACGACTTTGTCGCCCTTCTTAACGAATTTCTCAATACCACCAAATTCGTTAATGGCGCGCTCAGTAATCGCTGCGTAGTCCGTGGGAGTTCCTTCACAAACTGCGAGATCGAGTCCAGCGGGCTTTTCACCAACACGAATGTTAGTCTTTGCCTGCGCATCCTCATTGACAAATGTCAAACCATAGAGCCCGCCCAATACGGCAGCTCCACCGGCGACCTCAAGTAGTTTCCTGCGGGAAACCTTATTTTCATCAGACATTTCAGAACTCCCTAAATTCAACCAACCCGCCTTCTGGCGGACTACAATTCGACGTTACAGCACTGCAGATTTACTTCGTCTACTTCAATTTCGCAACAGCAGCCTCCACCAACACGGTTGCTCCGGCAGTATCTTTCGCGCGGACAATACCCACGCAATACTTGCCCTTAACTGCGACTACGACGTTCTTGGCATATTTATCGACTACTGAGAATGCATCCTCACCCACTCCCTTGACTACCGCTAAACCCGTACCCGCTTTTTCAAACCCTCTATAAGATGCCAAAGCTGCCTTTGCGCCTGCGGCAGACGGATATTCAGCAATAAAGAGTTCAGCGCCCTGTCCGGCGGAAGGGTATCGCGCAGTAATAGCATTCTTCAGGAACGCTTGACCGACTACGTTGGCACGCACATATTTCTCACTCCGCGGCTGACGACCGTCTGGAAGTGCCTGAACGAGCGCAGGGGCTTGACCCCCACCCGGAATTTTAGCCACAACAGCTTTAGCAAATTCCAACTGCGCTGCCTGCGCTGCGGGGCTAACCTTTACAATTGTCGTTCGCACAACGTAGCGACCTTTCCAAAAATTAATGCCGCTTGGTGGAATGTTCACACCCTCAACACCAATTTTATTTGGAGTACCGCTGGATCGATCACTGCTAAATAGCCCGAAACTATTAAGAGGATCGGTCATATCGAAAACATCAATAGTCAACGAAGGTACTTTTTGCCCTACAGGGCCATACTCAGCATGCGCACAAGCGACAAAAGAATATTGCTTGATCGACTCGGCCTCACCGTCAATTAGGTCAAACAGGTTATTCGGGTCGAACAGTTTGGTTGTACCAATCTGAGTCCAACCTTTTACCGCTGTAGGTCCGGGCAGAATGCTTTTCGGCCCCTGACCAAAACTTGCGGATCCCAATGAAATTGCAATACCAGCGATTGCAAAACGACCAAACAACCCTGAACGAAGCATTTATATCTCCAAAAGCTCTTTCGAACTCGCAATATATGGATTTGGATTGACCTGAACGACTCTAAAGACAACAAACAACCAATACTGTTACATCGATCGCACAAACACAATCGCTCAAAATCGAGTTACAACAAGTACATGATATCCACAAGTGGGCGACATGTCAATTTAGCCATGCTAAATTTTTGTTACGGCCTCGAATTGCTTAGCTTACAAACTTTAAAATGCCGAACCGGGCTGGCACATGAAAGTTTGCTGGCACCTCGAGTGTGGGTGACCACGCTGTGAATTCTTCGGGTTCGCGATCAATGCGATAGAAATTTACCAGCCATTCTGAACCGTTAACCGGTGGGTTCGACGCCAAAGCTAAAAACGGAATAGACATCTCTACAGTCCAGCCGTCATCCTTAACCGCAGAATTATTGATCTCACCATCAACACGCACTGCCGATACCAATCCTTTGCAATGCCAACCTGTGTCGACAATCATCGTTCCGCGATGCAGATCGGGACTTTCTACGACTGCATCAAACATGACGTTGTTGGGACTGATCTCTAGTTCAAAATAGGTGTGGGGATCCGCATTCGGAGAAATAAACACCTCGACAACTTCCTCTTCGTACAAGGGAGAATCGTGCTCGTTTAAAGTGCCGGTTATTTCACTGTCTTCGCATCGGAATGCGATGTACAGTGAAGTGTCGCTCCAGAGACAGGCTACAGCCGTTTTCTGAAAGCCAAAGTTGATGTCGTTACTGTTTTCTGTCAAATACAATTTTGCAGAGTTACGAGTAACGCTCACCAATTGGTGGTCTCGGTCTTCAACGACGTCCACCAACCACACAACTTCTGCCTGATGCCAGATGGATTTTGTTAGGTCCCCATCGACATCATAATCGAACGATATTTTGTTGCAAGGGTAGACTGGAAGTACGTTTTGCACTTTTCACCTGAAAGGAGCAGATGGGGTAACTGTTCAACTTTTGTTGATAATGCTCCTCCTACTTAGGGTGACTTACAAACACTACTAAATAATGGAACTTGAATGGCAACACGGCTCGATCCACTTGAATATCTTGAACGCAGCGATAAATGGTATCTCGGCGGAGGACGAGGTGGGCTTTTCGCGCCGGCCTTTCCCCGATTCTTGGAATCTTTTGGGTTTTGGGACGAGTCATATTATGTAGATGTCCGGCTCGAGCGTCTGTTCACCGTCGTCGTGATGGACGAGCGAGAACGCCCACTTCAATTGCGTAAGGACGGGCGACGATGGACTCCAGATGCCCTCACGCATACCCACACAACTCCAGACGGTCTCAGAATTCGAGAAGACAAAGTTCTAACACCGCAAGACACGCTCGCATCTCGCCTTTCGATCTACAACGAAGGCAAAAAAACACGCAAACTCCATTTCATTTTGTGGAGCTTGCAAGACCGTGATACATTTCGACCCGGAGTAATGGCGACCAGCGGTGAAAATGCCACACGCGAAGGTGACTACGCAGTTTTCGACCATACAGTAAATTATGGTGACACGCCCTATGCTGACCGACCTGCAGAGAATGGAGGTTGGGGGGAGCGCAATCGTGCCATACGGACCGATGAAGAGATCGTCACGCATTCACTCTCTGTAGCGCTTGGATCCAATCAACCCTTAGTCAGCGCAGCAATTCACCTCGCCCAAAGGACAGATACCGCACCAAATTGGACAAACTCCATCGTGCCGGAAAAGTTCCGAGATGGGAAGTTTGCCGCAGAAATCAAGTCGAAACAGAAACCGCCTGCTGGTGAGGGACACATTCATATCTGCCTCCACTATACTCTGGAGATTCCCGCCGGCGAGACTCGCACTATCCAATTTGGAGCGTCCCTTCACACCGATCGGAATGTTGCGCTCTTGCATCTGCAAAACGATCTGCAACAGGATGTGGCGGCGGTTAGCCGAGCGAACTGGAGAGTGTATTTTAACAGTGTCCCCTACTTCGAATGTTCTGACCCTCATCTCCAAAAAATGTATTGGTACCGTTGGTACAGTCTACGACTATCTACTGTGGACATTGGCGGATATCAAATTCCTGGTGAAGAGGGAATCCGTTTTCCATACCCATGCGTATTTGAAGGAATTGGTGGATTTCGGAGCCATATATCTTACTCGGCACAGTGTCACATGCTTGAGGCTGTGTGGAAGCATGATCCTGCCCTTGCATATGGCTGCATTGAAGGAATTTTTCTCGCTCAAGAAAAGGGTGGGTATTTGCCGGGACACCTCTATTTCTGGAGGCACACCCGAGGTTTTTATCACGCGAACTGGGGAGCAAATGCTCTTCAAATTTTCCATGTCACGGGCGATCTCAGTTTTGTAGAGCGGGTCTATCCTGATCTTTCGAGATATGCCGAGTATTTTGAGCGGGATAGAGACCGAGAAGATCTCCACCTTTACGATGTACTGGACCAAGGCGAGACCGGACAAGAGTACGCCTCCCGATACCTTTTCGCGGATAACTCGGCGGACGATTGGCGGCAGATACATCTCAAAGGCGTCGATGCTACGGTCTATATTTACCAACTTCAACGTTCACTAGCGTCGATGGCTGTTTTGATCGGCAACACCGAAGAAGCAAAAGTGTGGAACCGCAAGGCTGACGACACTAGAATAGCAATTCGCACTTACATGTGGGATCCGGAAACAAAGTTCTTTTATGATTACAACCCAAAATCCGGACAGCGCTCACCTTACAAAGCGGCTGTTGGATTCTATCCTTTCCTTTGTGACATCGTAGACGAAAGCCATGTGAGCGCTCTTCACGAACACCTTTTCAATCCAGAAGAGTTCTCTACCGAGTTTCCCGTGCCCTCTGCGAGCCTCGATGATCCGAATTTCAGTCCGGAAGGCGACTGGATGGGCAAGAGAATGTCGTGTCCGTGGAATGGTCGTGTCTGGCCAATGACAAACTCTCACATTTCTCAGGCACTTGCAACTGCGGCGATCAATCTAGATCATTCTCTCAAGCCAATGGCTGCGGATATGATTACTCGATTTATCAAAATGATGTTTTTTGATGGCGACCCAGAGCGACCAAACACGTTTGAACATTACAACCCACTGACAGGAAGCCCCTGTACTTACCGAGGAATTGACGACTATCAACACTCCTGGGTCATTGACCTTTTGATCAAATACCTGGTTGGGTTGCAACCTGGGCCAGACAACAGCATAACACTCGACCCGCTGCCTTTTGCCATTTCGTACTTTCGACTCGAAGATGTCAAATATCATGGCAAGTCCTTCGGATTCGTTTGGGACAGTACCAATGGATACAAAGTCCATATGAACGGCGACGAAATTGCTGCATTGCCCGGAAGAGAACGTACAACAATACCCATTCCGTAGCCAATATTATTTCTGTCCGGCATTGTGGCAGGACGTCACGCACAAAATGCGGAATATAGCCATAACAATTGATGTTTAAAAGCGACGGATGATATTACAGGGACCCTCGAGTCTCAGTATCAACACGCTCTTTCAAAGGAGAAATATATGCGACTTACTGGCAGACCGATCCTAGCCGCTGGCGCTATCGTAATGGCACTTAGTCTGGCAGCCTGCGGGAAGGACAGCTCTTCTAGCGGCACTTCACCCGGCCCCGGCAGTTCATCCGGCACAGGTACTCCCACTAGTGGAGCGCCGACTGGCAGTGGTAAACGCATTGTTTTCATTTTCAAATCGGCTGGTCAATATAGCGAAGCATGCCGTAAGGGTGCAGAAAAGGCAAACACCGACCTTACCGCCAAAGGTTTCAAAGTCGAATATTTCGCACCTGAAAAGGCGGAAAACGGTAGACAGGTAGAATTGATCAACCAAATGGCTGCTCAGAAAGTGGACGCCATTGTTATTTCTCCCAACGACGCAAATGCTATTGTTCCCGCACTAAAGAAAGCTACGGAAGCGGGCGTAAAAATCTACACATGGGACTCCGATTCCCCAACCTCAGCACGTCGCTTTTATGTGGCGGCTGCCGATGATATCAAAATTGGTACTGACATCGCCGATTCTCTTGCAAAAGACTTAGGCAGCAAAGGCAAAGTGGTCATCATGTCCGGCGGGCGCGCCGCTGCCAATCTAAATCTTCATGTCAAAGGCGTAGAAGAGGGACTAAAGAAATATCCCGGAATCACTTTGGTGAAGCCGTACCTCTACAACGAAGAAGATCAGAACAAAGCCGTTGATCTTGCGAAATCTGCCTTCCAGAAAGACCCTGATATCGTTGGATTTGCAGGTGTAAATTCACAGGCACCTCCTGGAATAGGCGAAGCAGTAACGCAGCTAAATAAAACTGGTAAAGTCAAGGTTTGGGGGCTTGCTCTACCCAGCGCGACCAAGCAATATCTAAAATCTGGCGCCATCAATGGAGTCAAACTCTGGGATCCCGCTAAGTTGACCTATGTAACTGCGGTGCTTGTGGCAGATGATCTCGCCAGCAAAGCACCTGTCGACGGAGCAGATATTCCAGACATCGGTAAAATTAGCGTCAAAGGTCCATTTGTCATCATTCCTGGTCTTACGATTACAAAAGACAACGTGGATCAGTTTAATTTCTGATTAGATCGTCAAGCAGCATAATTTGAAGGGAGTACCCTTGTTGTTCACAAAATATTTTGGATTAGCAGCAGCAGTAACCGGAGTGGCATTGATGGCGGTATCTTCAAGACCCGCCGGAGCCCAGTCAGGGAAAACTATGGTTGAGGCAGTTAACAAATTCATTGGCACACTCAGTACAGAACAGAAGGCAAAGTGTCTTTTCCCGTTTGAATCGGATGAACGAACAAACTGGATATTTGTTCCGAAGCTGCGAGAAGGTCTCACTCTAAAGGCGATGGCATTACCTCAACGTGATCTGGTTACAGACAT
>CAISOI010000666.1 GCA_903886985.1 uncultured Chthonomonas sp. | reverse complement strand
GTACTACATGCAAGTAGGTCAACTATGCATTTCAAACCTGACGTCATGGTAATTTACGACCGCGGAGCAACATCGACTGCAGGCAGTTTCAAACGGACCAGATTCAACACTTCTACGCAGGCTGTCGTCAACGGCAAGACCGCAGTAGCTACTACTGCAACCGGACAGGTGGTTGCATTGGATGCCTTGCTGCCACTGAACACGACGCTAACCGCTGCTCCCATCGAAAACCTGGGATATGAGATTGGTATGATGGACCCAATGGGCTTCAACATCTCGTCGGAGGACCTTTCGGCTCCAGCGAATGTGAGGTTCTTGAATGTAATCCATGGCGCCGATAACATTCTCGGAAAACTCCCGGTCACGTTGCTCACCAGCAGTGATGGGATCAGTTTCGATGGAGCCCTGGTTGGACAGCAAGCGGTGATGTTCAAACGGGATGTCACAACATCCTTCACAGGAATGTCGTTCACCGTTCCTGTTGGAACAACCGGTTACGTTACCGGATTGGCACCCTACGCTTCGTACACAGTGAGCTATCAGACAAATGGAGGCAATGTACTTGTCACCGTAACGTCTGGTGGCTCTAGCAAAGCAGACAGCGGAGGCATTATCGCCTTCTAAAAAATTCCCCCACCCACAAAAGACCGTCGCCTCTGGCAGGAGGCGACGGTCACTTTCTTGTGGCAGTTCCGAAATATTGGAATTACTAAGATAGTTTAGAGAATTGCACCTATCTCAATCAAATCAGTTTGGGCACAAAAAATCCCCGCCAGAGGTGAGTCTGGCGGGGATTTCAATTTGATCAATGAGTGACTATGACAACAAGTTTAGTGGAGCTTCAAGCAGACGCTTCACTTCCTGCAGGAAGGTTGCGCCCAACACGCCGTCAACAGTTCTATGGTCGCAAGACAATGTGATCCTCATCCGCTTAGAAGCCGCGAAAGTTCCATCTTCCTTCACGACTACCTCATTTTGAACCGCGCCGATAGCTAGCATACAGCTGTCAGGCGGATTAATGATGGCCAAGAACTCTTCTACTCCAAACATTCCCAGATTAGAAGTACTAAAAGTACTGCCGCTCATCTCTTGAGGAGTGATGGTGCCTGTTCGCGCTTTCTTAATCAGTGCCTTAGCATCCGCAGATATCTGGCGAAGAGTCTTATTGCCACAATCTGGAACTACCGGAATAGCCAATCCCTGATCGGTGACTGCTGCAATGCCGATGTTTACCTTGTCATAATATCGGACTTTGTCTTCCGGTGTCCATGATACGTTGACCTGTGGGAACTTGGTAAGAGAAACCGCACATGCCTTCACGATGAGGTCATTAACGGTGATCTTTCCATCTGGATTTTGAGCATTGATATCGTTGAGAAGCTGCATGGCATAGTCCATCTCCACTGGCATTACCAGATAGAAATGAGGGACGGTCTGCTTACTCTGCACGGTACGGCGTGCAATGGCCTTCCGCATCTTGCTGACTTCAACATCTTCCCCACCGAGTGTGGGTGCCGCTGCTGCCGCAAGTGGTTTAGCCGGTGCATCCGACACAGAAACATGCTTTGCAGAAACTCCAGACGCGATAAATGCCTTGATGTCCTTTTCAACCACTCTGCCGCCCGGCCCAGTGCCTTTGACGAGAGCAAGGTCAATCCCGGCATCCTCCGCCAATCGTCGAGCCAGTGGAGAAGTTTTGATACGCTCAGTAGTGGGGCTGGCATTCTCTTTAGCAGCCGCGGGAACGTCGATCAACGACGCCGCAGACGAGTCGATTGAGGTGGTAGAACTAACCATTGAAGCCGCAGGACCATCGATGAGCGCTGCTGCACTCTGTGTGACGGTAGCATCCACATCACCGATGAAGCCTATAACTGCACCCACAGGGACAGTACCGCCCTCACCTACAATAATCTTGGAGAGTATTCCCGAT
>CAISOI010000665.1 GCA_903886985.1 uncultured Chthonomonas sp. | reverse complement strand
TGGTTTCGACCATATTACGTGGGTTTGGCGCCAACGAACCTGTGTTCAAAAGGCTAAGATTCCGCCTCCGAAATTTCGGGTTTCTCTTAAGATGTACTAAAGTTCGTGAATCTCTTAAAGTCATAGAAATCCAAGGAAAGTAAGCCAGATCAATAGTGCCACGGAACCTGTCCTCCTCCGATTAAGGCATATGTCCTGGCTGAGCGTTGTACGGCAAAGTTTGATATTGAAGGGAGTTTACAATTGTTCTTAGTGATCAGGCAACCTACTCGCCATTCACCATGCGCCATGCCAATTCAGCGGCACCCATAACACCAGCATCGTCACCCAGTTCGGCTTCAACGATGGTGACATTTGCACGAATCGAGAAGATAGAGTGGCGCTCCATCGATCTTCTTGCCGAATCGATGAGGCCAGTAGCCTGACGGATGCCTCCGCCAATAACAATCTTTTCGGGATTAAAGATATTGACGGAATTGCCGATGCCAATACCCAGGTAGTATCCCGTCTCTTCCCAAACATGCAAGGCGGCAAGATCACCAGCCTGCGCGGCTTCATCGATCTGCTTGGGGGTGAGGGTTCCTCGGTCGGAGCCGATCGCATCGTGCAAGAGGGAATGTTTGCCATTTTCGATAGCGGTAAGTGCTCTGTTCACGATTCCGTATGTTCCGCAATATGCTTCCAAACATCCGAAGGTCCCACAACCGCAACGTTGCCCACCGGAGACAATGACTTGATGGCCCAGTTCCGCCGCAGCACCTGTGCTGCCGATGACCAATTTGCCATCACTGATCACACCGCTGCCGATGCCTGTACCGAGTGTGAACATGACCATATCGTTGGTTCCGCGTCCGGCACCATATCGGAATTCGCCGAGCGCCGCGACATTCGCATCATTGCCCATGTAGGTGGCGATGCCGATTTTGTCGGCAACGGGTCCCGTAAACGGCACATCCACGAAAACATTGAAGACACCCTCGATGGTCTCGCCAAAGTTGGGCGACCATCGGATTACACCGTTACGTGTATCGATATGCCCGGGAACTGCCATTCCGACGGCGCCAATTTGATCTGGGCGCAATCCGGCTTCGGAAATAGCCTGCATGATGGTGTGGGCAGTCGATTCCACAACTGTCGCGGCACCCATACGTGCTTCAGAGTGGTTGCGCGCATGTCCAATAATCTTCTCATCGTGGCTAATAATCGATGCGCGAACGTTCGTGCCGCCGAGGTCTACTCCGACGACAAACTCGGCATTCTTGTTGGGTGTAAAATTCATAGGTTCAGAAACTTCCCGTATAGATTCATATCTGCGGATTGATTGTCGCATAATAGCAGGCAAAATAAAACTGTCCGCCCGAAGAAACTTCGAGGCGGACAGTTAAATTGCTGCAATTTGGACCTATTTGCCTTTTTTCTTGTACTCGTCGTAGAGTTTAGAGTGTCGGCTGACAATGGGAGTATCAATCCCATTCACGAAGATCTTCTTGATATGCGTGTGGTAATCCAGTGGGTCGCCATCGGTTAATAGTAGGTCTGCTATTTTGCCGATTTCGATGGATCCGAGGTCTTTGTCCACACCAAGTATCTGTGCAGGATAGAGGGTGATCGCCTTTAATGCCTCGTCCTTCGGAAGTCCAAAGGCTGCTGCGTTCGCGGCTATCTGAGGTAGATTTACTCCCTCATCATGAGCGATGCAGAATTTGACGCCAGCATCATACAGTCTTTTCGGAGCGGCGAACTGCTTGTCAAAGTTATCGCTTCCGACAGCCATGTTCCAGGAATCCGTGAAGATTACCGGCACGCCTGACTTATTGAGTTCAGCGGCAACCTTGTCTGCGTCTTTGCCGCCCTTAATGACAACATTCAAGTGGTTGGAAGAACCGAATTTCACGGCATCCTCAATGTCGGTCTGGTTGGATGCACCAATGTATACGGGCTTTTCACCTTTGACGACGGGTATCAGCGCTTCCAAGAGAAGATCGGTCTTTTCTGGTCGCACTTTTGCATCCACATATTTCTTTGAGTAGTTTCGAGCGTCGGCAATGGCTTTGGCGATAGAATCGTCGGCGCCAGCACCAGCGGCATCGGGTCCACCCACGAGACCATCTCCACCGAATGCGCCGAATGTGATACCGCCCAAACTCAATGCCTGGCCTGCGTCGAATACTACCGTTGCGTCGTCAACCGTGCGGCCGGCGGTGTGCATGATCGCGGGGCGACCCATCCATCCACTGCCTTTTGGTGAGACCAACGAAGATGTAATTCCCGCGCAGAGTGATAATCCCACCCATGCGCTCTGGGTATGATACGCATCTCCAGCACGCAAGAAGGCATTCATGCTGCCGCGTTCGCCAAGATCCATCGACTCCGTGATTGAACTGATCTCTGATAGTCCAAGATTGCCAGTCGCATTAATGAACCCGGGGTAGACACTTAGTCCGCGTCCACTGACAGATCGAACGCCGGATGGAATGTTCACATCTGAGCCAACAGCAGTAATTCTGCCATTCTCAACGACGACGGTTCCATTTTCAATAACGGGTCCCGAAACTGTCACGATTCGTGCATTGGTGATCGCGAAGGAAGCGGTTCCACCCACCGGCATTGTCACAGGAACTCTGATCGGTTCGAAGGTGGATGGACCCGGTTTTGCGGCGACGACAGCGGGTTTCGCTGCTACTGCTGCGTCTGCCGGTTTCGCTGCTACTGGAGTCGTTGAGGGCAAACCGTATGTCGCGGTCCCATCGGATTTCAGATCAAAGTAGACATCGCCGTCAATCATAGTTTTGACGCACTTTGCATAAGGGCTCAAGGGATGATCGTCCCAAACGCAGATATCTGCATCTTTGCCAATCTCCAACGAGCCGATCTGCTTATCGATACCAAGCTGCCATGCAGGATTAATTGTAATCAGTGCTAGGCACTCATCGTCAGTCAATCCGCCATATCGCAAAGACTTGGCAGCATCAAGATTTAATCTGCGAATTCTGCCGGCGTCGTCGGAATTGATGGAAGTCCGAACTCCCCATTGAGCCATCGCTGCTGGATTGTAGATATTGCCATCATATGCTTCCAGTTTGTAGCCCCAGAAATCTGAGAAAGTGGAGGCACCGATACCGCGCTTGGCAATCTCGGGCGCAACTTTGTAGCCTTCCAAAACGTGTTGCAACGCACCAATGTGGAAACCAAACTCGTCCGAGAGCTTCAGTAGCATCTCAATTTCGTCGGACCGATAACAATGCGACTGAACCCAGATATCACCTTTTAGTACGCCAACCATAGAGTCTAATCGAATATCCCGTCGCGGTGGCACTGCAGGCTGCCCGGCGCTTTTCTTCTTGTTATAATCGTCCCACGCCGCCATATAGTCCTTGGCATCCGTAAACTCTTTGCGCAAAGACTCAGCAACACCCAGCCGAGTAGTAATTCCACGATCAACATGAACGCGTTTTGGGTTCTCTCCTAAAGCAAATTTGATGTGCTGTCGCGCACCTGCAAATTTTAGATCTTCAGAAGGTTTGCCCCACCGTAGTTTGAGAGTTGCTACCAGTCCACCAATAGGATTGGCGGAACCGTGCATCGTATTGATGGTTGTCACTCCAGCAGCAAGTGCCCACTTCATGCCTGGGTCTTTTTCATTGATGACGTCGTAGATATTGACTTCCGCGCTTACAACTTCGGAGGCTTCATTTACGCCGCCCTCAATTGCCATGTGGGAGTGTGCGTCTAGGATTCCGGGCATTACGTATTTGCCTGTTAGGTCGAACACTTGGGCTCCAGCGGGAGCTTTTATGTTCTTACCAATGGCGGCTATTTTGCCATTGTGGATCAGCAGGTCACCTTTTTTGATTGTCCCTTTTGTGACTGTCAGGATCGTGGCATTCTTCAAAAGCGTGTCGGATGCTGAAGCCGAAACGGATTGCATCCCAATCAACGAACCAATTGCAATGGCAGAAACAGCGGAGAAACTAGAACGAATTGATAACTTGTTTATCATGATTATTTGTCAGAGCCTCCGTCGCCATCTGCATCGTCAAAGGTAATGGTCACTGGATTGATACCATCGGCAGCAATCCGTTGCGGGCGTTGATCTGCAGCTGTTTTAACGGGTGTGGTTGAAACTGATTTTCCTTTTACAAAAACGTACTTGATGGTTCCGTCTTTCAAAAGCTCACCGGAAGTAACGACAATATTTGCTAATTTGCCAGTTTCCAATGAACCCATCTTGTCGAATACTCCAAGTAGTTTTGCTGGCACGGACGTTAGTGCGGCCAGCACTTTGTCTGCAGGGATGTTCGACTTAGAGACTAATTCGCGCGCCTTCGTAATCATGCCCTTCGCGTCGTCCGCGTCGAGCTCAATGCGGCCCGATGCAAGTGCGAATTCTGCTCCGTCTTTATAAAGTGCCGCTGCTGGATCCCAGTCTCCTGTGAGAATAAGTCCGGTACCATTGGTGCCAAATTGCTTTGCCAACGGTTCAGATCCTACTCCGCCGACTACCACTGCTTTCATTTTGAATTCCGCTCCAAGTCGCATCGCGCGTTTAGTATCGTTCAAAGAACCTGTGGAGACGAGTGCGGGGATTTTGCCTTCAGCAGCCGTTGCGAGTGCTTCCAGTTTGGGATCGGGTTTGGCAGGGGGATGATTTCGGGAATCGATCCCATCATAAAAGCTCTGTCGTAGGAATGCGTACGCGCCCATCAGTGTGCTTGGATAACCGCCCTGTCTCGTCTGGGTATTGATATTAACCGCGGATCTCTCTTTTAGAATGTCCGGTTTGTCCCCCATGGAGAGCGCAATAATTACATCTTCACCTGGAGTTAATGGCCCACGGGAGATAAGGTTGACAGCGGTGAAGCCGTTTGCACGGAGGCCACTGAGACCACCGCTATTCATGTTTAGACCATCTGTCGCCTTACGCCAAACAAATGGTGTCGGAGCTGGGGTAGCGGGTCGGGCGCCGCCGTTTCTGCCTTGCTGTCCGGTTCGCGGAGCTCCGCCACCAATACCACCACCTGCTGGAGCGGCAGGGGGTGCTGAAACTCCTGCGGCACAATAAGCGTCGATGAGTCCGGGATAGGCGATAAGCCCTTTTCCATCATAGTGGGTAAAGCCTGCTTCCACAGTTGTGGAACCTTCACCAATGGTGTCCAGCTTATCGTTGCGCCAGATGATATAGCCGCTCTCTATTACTTTTCCTGTTCCCGTAACAATCTTCACATTCTCCAAAATGCTGTTGGCGGAAGTTGCTTGGGCTTGGCTATGAGATGCTGATGCGAAAATCAGCCCTGCTGCGCCAAGTATTGATGGGATGAAATACGATTTCATAAACTTTGATCCTGTTGATTGACTGTGATGATTGCTACTGCTGAAATGATCTGCGATATGAATATGGAATGTCACCTACGTTGGGGACCCAGACTAGATTTATGACGGCGCCAATGCCCGGTTG
>CAISOI010000664.1 GCA_903886985.1 uncultured Chthonomonas sp. | reverse complement strand
CCCGTGCTCAATCAGACTATGCAAGAAATTGGCAACTCTCATCTTTCGTTCAAAACCTCTAATATAGTCTTACATCCAAATAACGACACTGGAACTGCCGCACTTGACCTGATTGTTGAAGAGCATACACCAAAGGCTGACATGACCTATTTCCATTCCCGAATCTATATTACACTCTCCAAGATGGAACAGACAAAGCTAATGGGACTCGTTCATACAAAGAAGTGGAAAATCAAATCTGTCAGTGCAGAACTTGCCAGCGACATACCCGTGAGTATTCTAGATTGATTGCAGAACATTATGCTATCGATTATCAGGTGCACTCCTTCCGATCTCACGATGGATTGGCCACGATACACGACCAATGCGTGCGGGCAATTGAGATCGGCCTTGATGAGATAGGATTTACCGAACATAAAGATTTCGATCCCAAAGATCCAGTGGTCAACCATTTCGATTATGTGCTCTATAGTGGCGAAATTGATGCCGCGCGAGAAGAGTTTGCAGGACGATTGGTTATCCGCAAGGGTATTGAAATCGATTATCAGAAGTGGTTCGTAGACGAGATCAGGGAATACCTAGGCCGTTACGCTTTTGATTACGTGCTCGGGTCTGTTCATTATGCTGATCGGCAAATGTTAATGACCGCTGAATATCTAATGGGGCGTTCAAGGGAAGAAGCCTACAACCTCTATTTCGAAGCGGTATTGGATTCCGTTAAAAGTGGTTTGATCGATATTGTAGGTCATCTGGAATATGCTAACCGTCGGGGTGTTCCAGCCCTAGGTCCATACTCCCCGGAACCGTTTGAGGAAAAGTTAAATGAGATTTTCGTTGCGATGATCGAAAGAGGAGTTGTCCTCGAAATCAATACTGCTGGACTTCGGCAGGGAGTTGGGTTAACTTATCCCTCCCCAGATACTGTTGTTCTCTATTCCCAGTGTGGCGGAAAACGAATTTCTATTGGCTCCGATGCCCATGGTCCTAGAGACTTGGGTTATGAATATGCTCAGGCAGTTGAGATTGCGCTGGGATGTGGACTAACGGACCTTGTGACATGGCGAGAGAGAGTAGCGACATCGGTGCCGTTGGCTCACCTCTAAATACGGGATGCAATAGTCTCCAACTACCGCTTGAACGGCCGACTATTCACAAGCCATAATAGCCGCATGAACAAACCATTTAAGACCGTCGATTGGGTCGACGGCAAACTTCGACTGATCGATCAGACCATTCTCCCCACTCGTCTTGAGTTTTTGGATTACTCCAACTATAAAGAAGTTGTGGAGGCGATTCGTACTATGGTGGTGCGCGGTGCACCCGCTATAGGATGTACAGCGGCTATCGGGTTGGCTATTGGTGCCAATTCGATAGTGACAGAGTCTCGTGAACAATTTATGATCGAATTGGAAGCGATAGCAGAGGAGTTTCGGGGATCTCGACCTACGGCTGTAAATTTATTCTGGGCAATTGACCGCATCCTTGCTGTTGAAGCAAAAACCGCGGGATCCATTACGGACATTAAAGCGGCGCTTCTGCATGAAGCGATTGAAATGCTCGAAGAGGACGTACGGACCAATCGCGCTATGGGGCATTATGGCGCGGAACTTCTGAGTTCCGGCGATACCGTTCTTACTCATTGCAATGCAGGCGCATTAGCGACAGTTGCCTTCGGCACCGCGCTCGGAGTTATTCGTGCGGCGGTAGAGCAGGGCAAACATATACAAGTTTACGCTGACGAAACCCGTCCCCGATTGCAAGGAATGAAATTAACGGCATGGGAGCTGCACCAAGACGGAATACCTGTCACCATAATATCGGATAACATGGCGGGTGTCCTGATGCGCGAGGGAAAGATAAATTGTGCGATTGTTGGCGCAGATCGCATCGCAGCCAACGGAGACGCGGCAAACAAAATCGGAACATACACCGTCGCGGTCTTAGCAAAGCACCATGAAATACCGTTTTATATTGCGGCACCCTATTCCACTATCGACTTGACCTTAGCTGATGGCAGCCTCATTCCTATTGAAGAGCGGGATCCGACCGAAGTCACTCATATAGACGGCCACCGAATAGCCCCTGAAGGTGTACCTGTCTGGAATCCATCTTTCGACGTTACGCCAAATTCACTCATCTCGGGAATCATAACCGAACGAGGAGTTATCCATCCTCCATACTTTGAGAATATTGCTCGGATGGCGGAGTGAGGTGAACAATTTAGTCAATCACAGGATATAACTTTTCAATCGGACTGCATGGCCCTGCCCATAGCTTCAAACAATTAGTGTGAATTGGTTCACATTCAAGAAATTGCGAGAAACCATTATCAAATTGATGTCGTAGAGAGTGATACGTTGGATCAGACAGTGCTTCATTATGCAAAGTTGGAGGGGACATGGTCATGTTAAACACAATTGTTCGTCGCGCGCTTGGCGTTGCCGCCATTGCAGGAGGGGCAGCCGTTGCTGCTGCCGGAGCAAGATATTCAACCAGCAGAAGAATTAACGCAGCACAACGATTGGGTGAAGCGCTGATTGAAACAGATCGGCTTGCAGATGCGCTGAAATATTCAGACACCGAACCGGAAGCCGCACTTGCCGCCTGCGCTGTCTATTTGATCAATGTCGCTCATGACGCCGCAGCGGGAATTTCCGCGCCGCCAACCATCGATCCCATCGGCAATGAGCGCAAAGTGTCCTCGTTTGATGGAAGCATCACTGCGTCAGTAATCACAACTGCTCACGAGCCACAGGCAAGATGGCAGTTTGAAGTCGATTCGCCGGGCATTGGTCGTGTGAGTGGAAGCCGAAGATTGATCTCTTCGAAATTTACTGGACCAAAGGTTTCGATGCAGACACCAGACACAGTTTCGATTCGATTGGTAAATGGTTATTTTGCAAATATCGAGTCGGATTTAGAATTCACTGGAAACTTGTTGGCAGTTCCATTTGCGGGTCAAGTTACAACCGTTTTTGGCGGCGCTTCATTGTCTGATAGCAATGGAAATGTGGGCAGATTGAAAATCGAACCTACTGGAATGGTGAGCGGAACGATCACTCACGGAACAGATGTCATCGGGCGGTTTGAGGGATCGATATCCGAAGGGATACAGTTTAAACAGAAGACTGCGTGACAATTTAGCCGATAGTTGATTAGGTACAATAGGTTAACGAATTAGGGAGGATGGGCATTTTGCCCTCCTCCTTTTGCATCGTAATCGGTCCGTTTCCGATTATGAAATACGAATTTCGGAGCCACCATGCCCGTACAACCTACGACTTACCGTGACGCTGGCGTTGATATTGATGCGATGAATTCCGCCGTTCTTCGAATGCGCGAACATGTGCGTACAACCTACACTCCCGGAGTATTGAGCGATGTGGGAAGTTTTGGTGGAATGTTTGCTGTTGATTGGAAACAGTATGCTGAACCGACGCTCGTGAGCAGTATCGACGGAGTTGGCACCAAGTTAAAAGTCGCATTTGCAATGAATAAGCACGATTCCGTTGGCAACGACCTTGTCTCCCACTGTGTGAACGACATTCTTGTTCAGGGCGCAAAGCCACTCTTCTTCCTCGATTATTTTGCTACCGGCAAATTGGAACCCAATGTGTTGGTTGATGTTGTAAAGGGACTTTCTGAGGGTTGCAGAAATGCGGGTTGTGCGCTCCTCGGTGGGGAGACTGCAGAGATGCCCGGAATGTATCCCGACGGCGAATATGATCTTGCGGGAACCATTGTTGGAGTGGTGGATCGGGCTAAAGTTGTGGATGGATCGACAATTACACCCGGAGATGCAGTCATTGGGCTTGCCTCGAACGGACTTCATACTAACGGATATTCTTTGGCACGACATGTGCTCTTTGAAAAGGCAGGGCTCGTTGTGGATAGCTGCCCCACACAGTTGAGCGGGCTCTCGGTTGGAGAGGTTCTCCTTGCTTCGCATAGGTGCTATGCAGCAAGCGTCCTGCCAATCCTTGACAAATACGAAGTTAAAGGAATGGCGCATATTACTGGTGGCGGATTCTATGATAATATCCCGCGCATCCTGCCCTCCGACTGCTCAGTAACTGTTGACCGGCGACTGTGGTTAGTACCCCCTATTTTTCAACTTATTCAGGACCTCGGCGGTGTTGCGGAACCAGAGATGTACCGAACCTTTAATATGGGAATTGGCTATATCATGATAGTGGAACGCGACCAGGCAATGGCTGTCGTAACCGAGTTAACATCGGCTGGCGAGAATGCCGCGCTTATCGGTGAAGTTTATCGCGGACCGAGAGAAGTGGACATTCTGTAATTGAGTTTCCCAACGCTAGTTCTCTGGGACATTGATGGCACCCTGATAGATACGACTTCTCTGATTGTTGCGGCTCTAGATCACGTATATCGGAAATATGTCGGTAGCACGATATCGACCGAAGAAATCCGGGCAATTATTGGTACTCCGCTCTCTGAGCAAGTGCAATTTCTTGGGAACCCAAGTGATTTCGGCACTACCGTTGCATCGATGGAATCCGAATTTATCCGCTACTACGAAGCAAATCGCGATCAGGAGAGGATACTTACGGATGTTATCGCGCTATTGATTGAGGGCAAAGAGTTAGGTCATCCGACCGCGTTGATTACGTCCAAAAACCACGAAGAGATAAAGAACACTCTTCCGCGTTTGGGAATTTTGGGTCATGTAGATCTGGTCATCACTGCCGACGATGTCGCCAAACCTAAGCCGGATCCAGAAGGTATTTTGCGGGCCCTGGATCACTTTGCAATCTCCGGCAATGATGCAGTCTTTATCGGAGATACTGTCCACGATATAAGAGCGGGCAAGGGCGGTGGCGTTCGAACTTGTGCTGTGACGTGGGGCGCTGGAAGCATTACACTGTTACGTGCGGAAGCCCCTGATTATATCTGTTCCAGTGCGGCTGACTTAAGGATGGTACTAGGGTTGGCATAGATTCAGACCATAGGGGAAAACAGTAATGGTTATCAGAAATCGCAGGCGTACTCCATCGGCATTCACTCTGATCGAATTACTCGTTGTTATCGCCATTATTGCTATATTGGCAGCGATCCTTTTCCCCGTTTTTTCTCAAGCTAGAGAGTCTGCTCGGATGACAATGTGTGCCAGCAACATGCGTCAAATTGGGCTTGCTTGCAGGATGTATGTTTCCGATAATGACGAAACATGGTTCGGAGTGGCCTATTATGAACCTGCCGCGGGCTTCGCCCCGCAGAAGACGTGGATTGGATATGACAACAACAATGGTCCACTGGGTGCTGGATTTTATGGGACGGAGACCAGCCCTGCAGTAAATCCTGTGCGTCCCGGTGAAATCGACACTTATCTCAAAAGCGATCAGGTTAAGCGGTGTCCCAGTATGCCCCCGACATGGCAACTTTCCTACGCAATCAACTGGTTCAATCCTAGTATTCCATCCGCATGGGCACCGAACGAATTCAGCCCAACTTCAAAAACTCTGACGACAAATCCCGATGGCAGTTATTCCAGTAACGGCACATCCGATGCTGAAATTGAGCGTCCCTCAACCACAATTGTCATGTGGGAACACGAAGCGCGTGCGCCAGCCTGTAATTTCCTTCAAGGAGTTAATTGGGTCACTTCGCCGCCCGATGGACCGTCGTTTACCTATCTGTCAGACCATTTCCACTTTCTGCATCGGGATGGTTCTAACACGGTATGGGCGGACGGTCACAGCAAGCACCTGCGATACGGGCAACTGAAGAGATGGTACTTCAATTGCAACCAGAGCCAATTCCCCCAAGCAAACTGATCCAGGAAATTGCAACGGAAACGTTGGACCTAAATGAAAAGCGAGAGGCATTTACATGCCCCACCCGCTTTCAAGAACTCGGACATATCAGCAGTATGCACTGTAAATCCGCGTTCTCGAAGCTCCGCGCCAATCCTCGGACAGCCGGAAGGCATAACAATATCCTTACCAAGTACGACCGAATTGCAGGCGAATTGCAATGCTTCCTCCTCGACCACCTTGATGGTCTCGAAGTGTGACTCGATAACATCTCGCGCATAGGTATCGAACGCACCGGGATAGTACGCCGCCACGCCCGGCGATGGCGAGAAGAAAGCGGTGTCAAGATGATACCAACGGCCATCGACAAGCTCTACCGGCAGCACTTCGCAATACAGTTGTTCCGCAATCCAATTGTGAGAAGTAATGTCACTACGTTTCAGATAACCGGTCACCAGTGTATCTCCGCACCAGAGAGAATCGCCTTCTCCCTCATAGAAAACTGTTTCAGGCGGCTCCGTGCAATCGTATCCATGCTTCTCGAACCATGCGCGAAAGGGAGCAACTTCCACCTGTCGCTCGGGGTGCATGAATCTTGATAGCAAGACACGTTTGTCGTTGTTCTCCCGAACCACTAATCCGGCATTTGCGGTAAAAACCATGTCCGGTGCATTTGGCTCCTGCTGCACCAATTCCACGGTGGCTCCGACGTCGTTCGAAATGATTCGGTGAAGTTCTCGCCATTGTTTCGCCGCCAAAGTGACGTCGGGGCGATTTTCGATCGACATCCATGAGTTGATCTCGTACTTTAAGTCAAATGCATCTGGCGCGCACATCAAAAGCGTAAATTCTGAACTCATTATTTTTCCAGGCTGTCTAACTGAGCCGCCAACTCCTTCAAGAAAAACTCGCAATCCGTCACCAGACCAAACGCTTGATGGGTTCCACGATCCATCAATTTGATTACAGTGTCGGCATCAGAGTCAACACAAAATGTCTTGACCGATGCGGGTAGCAGATTGCCAGTTGCGACGGAGTGCAGAGTTGTTGCAATCATTATTGCAATTCCGACTCCCTTTACATGTTCGCGCATTAGATCTTGTGCTTTGACGCTGTCGGTGACTACATCCGGCAACGGTCCATCATCGCGGATACTCCCTGCCAGTACAAATGGCACAGAGTTTGTCACGCATGCATGCATGATTCCCTTTGTGACAATGCCATTTTCGACGGCGGCCGCGATGCTACCCTGTGCCCGAATAGCGTTGATTGCCCGAAGATGGTGTTCGTGACCGTGTGTGATTGGTTGCCCGGTGTGAAGCTCAACTCCAAGGGACGTTCCATAAAGTGCGCGTTCGATATCATGGGTAGCAAGCGCATTGCCGGCAAATACGACGTCAATCCACCCTTTTTTGATAATTGTTTCAAGATGTTTTGCGGCACCTGTATGGATAATTGCCGGACCGCCTACCAACAGGGTCTTTCTGCCGCTGCGTTTTGCGTCACGCATCGCCTGCGCTAGTCCTGCGATGACCAGTTCTTTGGGTCTTTCCGATGAGACCTCACTGCCCATGAAACTGAACACACTTCCCGGATCGCGCCTCGCCAGAGGCGTAACCCGCACACCTCGGTCACCGATTACAACTTGATCTCCCGAAGTAATTTTGTGAAGTGGTACGCATTTGGCAATCGTTGAATCATTAATGTGGGTGACTACGATCGCACAGTCCATCTCGGTATCTTGGACGGAAATCCACGTTTCTCCCACTCTTATTGCGCTCTCCAAATTGGTCGTGGAGTAGAAACCATCAGGGAAAACCCCCTCTTGGGGAGCCGGTTGAAGAAGAATCTCTTCCGCGGGACGCGTGGCGCCATGTTGCCCGATTAGGTGGAGGATGTTATCGAGCAGCTCACGCGTTTCCGCATTGACCATGATTTCTGCTCGGCTGATATCGGTGCGCGTTGATCCCATGGTGAAGCCGGTGATCTCGTACAATCCACCGTTCAATAGGATAAGGTCTAAGACTTTGGAAAGGACAAGAGAATCGACTATATGACCCTCTAAGAAGACTGTTTCAGAGTACATTGAGCTTTTGCTATCCCTTTATTACAAGAAGGTTACAAATATTTTCAAGAATATCAGACAAATTGGCCATTTGGCGAAGGAGTAACTGCCTTCGACGCAAAACCATAGAATACGTTATTTGCAAAACTGGTTTAGAGTATACCGTCACAACAAGGTATGACCCTGATCGAAAAGATAAGTGCTGTAAACCATGATACAGATAGCGTGAGCAGCAGGTGATCTGTAAACTTCTGTTTCCGCAGTCTTCACCTCAAATTGTTTAGGGAGGTAGGTCACTGAAAGATTTTATTGAGTTATTAGTACAAGCAGTGGTGGATTTACCCGAAGAAGTGCGGATCGAAGAAGAGCCAGGCGACATCGCAACAGTGTACAAAGTGCACGTTGCTCCTTCTGATCTGGGTAAAGCGATTGGCAAGCAGGGGCGCATAGCAAATGCGATCCGTGTTTTGACAAAAGCGAGCGCAATGAAGCACAAACGCAAAGTCTATTTGGAAGTTGTTGGAGCGCCTACCGAATTCGGTCAGGACACATTGTAATCATCCATTAAAGTTCGTATACCTTTATTCTAGCGGGCTGCCAATGAGGGCAGTCCGTTTTGCTGTGTCAGGTAAACTCGGAGGTTGGAGATAACAGGTTACATGAAGTCGAAAAGTACCATCACAATTGGTGTTCTTGCATTGCAGGGGGATTTTGAAGCTCACGTAAAAATGCTGTCAATGCTTGAAAACGTCAATGCTATTGCAGTTCGAAGTGCGAAGGAAATAGAGTCTGTGGACGGGCTGATACTTCCGGGTGGCGAAAGCACCACCGTTGGCAAATTGCTTCGCCGTTTTGAGTTAGACACACTTATTAAGGATCGCGCAGGTCAAGACATGCCCATTTACGGAACATGCGCAGGCATGATCCTGCTTGCCAAAGACATAGAAGACAGTTCGCAGGACCGCCTCGGAATCTTGGATGTGGAAGTCGCGAGGAATGCTTTTGGCAGACAGGTAGATAGCTTTGAGGCGGATATTGACGTCCTAACTCTCGGCGAACTTCCAATTCGCGGTGTCTTTATTCGCGCCCCGTATGTCAAGACTGTCGGACCAAACGTCGAAATCCTTGCACAATACGGCGGACGCATTGTGGCCGTCCGGCAAAAGAATGTACTTGCAAGCGCATTCCATCCGGAATTGACTACAGACACACGTTTTCATCAATTGTTTGCCGAAGTGGTGCGGCAGTCCCAATAGAGACTGCCGCAATTGTCCTACGCAGGTATTGCTGATTGTGATCGACGCTTATTGGAGACTTTTCTCCAAATTATGAGACCAATCACTACGAATGGGATCCAGACGACAGCCCAAACTCCCAACCAGATCACCTTCGTCCACATTTCTCGCATAAAACTGATTAGCGACCGTGATGCTTCTGAGTACTCCTTGCCCGAACTAAACGATTCTGGCGGAACCGCTGCCTGAGGTTTTGCTTTCTCCTGCAGGGTAAGGTCAATCGTTGAAAAGTCCACACGATGGGACACAAATCGTACATGACCTTGAAGCTGCTCAATCTCGCCGCGCACACGACTGAGCTCTTTCTCAATGAGCAGCGTGTCGCTCAGTTTGCCCGTTCGCGAAAGATGCTCTAACAGTCGGACTTCGGTTCTTTTTGCGTTTCTCAGAGTCGATTGGGTATCGACGAAGTCTTCCGTGACATCATCGGACGTCATGTGATTTTCAACCATACGCCCGTATTTGTCTAAGTTAGTGATCGTG
>CAISOI010000663.1 GCA_903886985.1 uncultured Chthonomonas sp. | reverse complement strand
TGCTCACTTAAAACTTGAACCAAGACCCAAAGATTTTCTGAGACATCAATCACTGACGGTAAGTGGGGCAGTTTCAGCAAGGGTCCAAATTTTGTACTTTTACCAGATTTGTCCTGAACCTCCATTCTTAAGAATGCGAGAGATAGCGACAAATCATCAATTCCTACTCCGACAGTCTATCGGAATTCGAATTTAACTGTGACTTACCTCTTTTCCTTGTGTTAACCTGCAAGACCGAATGGTCATTGTCCCACCCGTTTTCTTCTCACACTCTTCGTTGAGGGTCATCTAAGAGTGGTCCAGTTTTACGAGACTTTCTATTTACTTGGTCAAGCAAGACAGTAATGTCCGGACTTGATTCAGCATCAGAACCTCTCTAACGCCTTAATTATCAGTCGATAATTTTTGCCCGACAATTCTAGATTTAACAGCGTCATAGTTGACGCTCAACCACCAACCATGGAGATCACAATGCCATCCGTCAAACATGTCGTGTCCGCAAAGGGTCTGTCATCAACTTCTGCTGCAAGTATCAAAAAAGCTGTAATATCTATCTTCGCTTCTGCTGCACTTTTCTCAAGTATCGGAGCGGGTGCACAGACCCTTGTCGTTGGTGAAAATACTAATGGTAATCTCGATTTTTACAATGCTGTCACCGGGGCACTGATTCATCAAGTCGCCAATGTAAATCAAGGCGGAATAGCGTTAGGTGCTGACGGGTATATCTACAGCGAATATGGTCTAGGTGTTGGTACCAGTGTTATTAAGAAAATCAACAAATCCGATTACTCTAGTACAACATTTGCAACAGGTATTGATGCTGATATTAACCTACATTTTGACAGTCATGGTACTTTGTGGTCAGCATCAGCTGCGCAAGACATTTTAAGTTCCATTGACTCTAACGGAACTGTGACCCAGTCCTCCATCTTTAACCACGCCTTCATGAGTGCAAATAATATCTCCTTCGCGAGATGGTTTAGTATTGATGCAAGTGATAATTTCTATTTTCGAAAGGGGGCAGCTGGCGGCGGAATTGACATTGCGAAGTACTCTTCAACGGGAACGCTTCTAAACACGTTCGGGAACACCGCTAACGGCTGGACTGATCTTGAATTTGATGCCTCAGGGAATGCCTATTCCGCAAACGCCGGTGGAGGGTTTGGAGTTAGGGAATATGACACCAGCGGTTCCTTGATTAACTCATATAGCGGGCTCTTTGGCTCCTTAGCATTGAACGGTTCGGGAGGCTTCTACGCAACTCACAATAACGGCGCCTCTGAAATTTATAGTGTTACCGCAGGTGGACAGGTCAGCTTTATCACTAACAGCGGTGGAAGCAGCCAAATAATTACTTTCGGTTCAGCAGTTCCTGAGCCAGGTGCAATTGCGCTAGGTGTGGGGACGATATCACTCGGCGGACTTGCCTTCCTACGAAAACGACGACATTCACGCCGATAACTCCGACAATATAGATTCAATAGCGCTCTATTTAACGCTCCACCACCATCAAGTGAGGTCATCATGTCTAGTATCAAATGTGCGGGGTTTTCTTCATTAACTTCATCAAGGTCAACACGTTTATCGACCATTTTGCGAGCAGCTTCTATTTTCGGTTGCATATCCATTGCACTATTTTCAAATGCCCATGCAAACGCACAGGTTTTGGTTGCCGGAGATACCGATTCGGGAACCCTTCGATTTTACAATGCGACCAACGGCTCCATAATCCATTCCATCAGTAGTGCCAATCAGGGCGGTATTGCATTAGGTTCCGATGGATACATATACAGTTCATTCGGCAGCTCAATTCTTAAGATCAATCAGACGGATTACTCCGTATCAACTTTCGCCACCGGTGCCGGTACCAATAGTTATGATCTTCATTTCGACAGTCATGATAATTTGTGGACGAATCAGGTTGGGGCAGGTTTAGTCTCTTATGACACAAGCGGAAATCGGACTCAATCATCCATTTTTACTTATTCGTTTACTCAAGGTAATTTAAGGGACTATACGCAATTTGGCATCGATGCAAATGACAATTTCTACTTCTCACAGTACGGTAATGGCACTAATGATATTTTAGAATACTCTGCGGCTGGAACTCTTCTAAACTCTTTCGGCTCCTTCCGCCCAACCGATTTCAACTTCGATTCGTCAGGCAATCTTTATGCCGCCAATGGAAACTCTGGAGTCACGGAATACAGTTCCACCGGTTCATTCGTGAAAACGATTACTGGTGGAGGGCATTCCATTAGTTCCTTTGCTCTTGATGGTACAGGTGGTATGTTTACAAACCACCAAAATCACGGATCCGAAATTGGATATATTAACTCAAGCAATCAGTTCTCAACTATCGTCAATTTGGCTGGTCCGGCGACCCAGATGATTTTCGAAGCATCATCAGTTCCTGAGCCAGGCGCAATTGCGCTGGGTGTGGGGAGCATATCTCTTGGTGGACTTGCCTTCCTACGAAAACGACGACATTCTCGCAGTTGACAATGTGTTGCCACTTGCTCAAATTAACCGTACAAGTCTCGACGACTTGTACGGTTTTTTGTTGACCATCTTGTTCAGGTATTATCTCTGGAATACGTTGAAAGAATGGTTGCCGAAGTTATTTAGATTGAAACATCACATATATCTACTTCGCGGGGATAAGCATTGAAGAAGAGACGGATAACTACTATTGGGGTCGCCGTTCTAGGTCTTTGCGTCATTGCCGCTATATCAATCAGCATAATTCGGGCAGAAGTCCATCGCAATTCCATGCTCAATAGATTGCGCAATGTAGTCTACAAGAGTACGGGTCCAATGTATTGGATAACACCTCCCGGAGTAAAGGATTATCCTGCTGACTTTGATGTGTGTATGAATGGCATGGCCGAATTCGATTCTTCAAAATTGCCCGCCGATTACGATGACAGGATTGTGAGAGATTCTTTAGACGCAAATACTCGTCCTCTCGCCGAATATATTCAAGAGATATTGCAAAATTTCGGATACAAAAGATATTCTCTGTTGCGTGAGGACGTAAAAGTAGAGGCGATCTTCACTCAATGCTGGAGAGATATGGATTCTATGTTTTATCCGCCACCAGAGTATAGGTTGGACAAATTCGAAGGGGATTACTATCGAATGGTACCTGTAATCAAGATCGGATATTGTGATGTCAAATACAATGGTGATTTTTATGATGAAAAGGGCTTTAAGAAGAACGCAGATTTTGTAATTCGGTACCAAACCGGTGCTTTCAAGTGCATTGGGAAATTCTTCAAGGACGGATATTCACATTGAAGTGTAGTTTTATTCGACTGGCACCGCAATTGAACGGGAAATCATCATTGGTAAGCAAAGCGATTTTCAAAGCATCTTTATTGTCTCTCACATTCTCTTTGACTGCGTGTTTCATTGGTGCATCTTTGCCTTCAAGTAGATCCGACCCATATGAAACGGACGATGCCAAGCGCGGATATTCTATCCCAATCGTCGACTTCTCTAAGGTGAGCGATATGCAGACCATTGTTGATCGTGAGCCCGGGCAATATCTGGGGCACGTTACGACGGTCCTTTTGGATGATAAGAAGACGATCCTTGCTGTTTATCCCAAAGGACATGGAAAGGGCCAGATCGTTTACAAACGGAGTGAGGACGGTGGAAAAACGTGGTCCGACAGACTGCCTACACCCGCAAATTGGGCGACCTCTTTAGAAGTGCCAACCATATTTCAAACAATAGACAAAGCAGGCAAAAAGCATCTGCTTCTCTTCTCAGGTCTCTATCCCATTCGGATGTCGCACAGCGAGGATGAAGGAAAATCATGGTCCGAGCTGGAGCAGATTGGCGAATATGGTGGGATTGTCGCTCTCGGCTGCATGGAGAGGTTGAATAATGGCGATTACGTCGCCATGTTTCATGATGATGGTAGGTATATTTCGAAGCCCGTAAACGGCAAACCAAACCCTGCCGGTGCATTCACTATTTATCAGATTGTCTCCTCTGACGGGGGGTTAACTTGGTCAAGCCCGGCACCCATCTTTAGTTCCCGCGATATCCATCTGTGCGAACCCGGAATAATCCGCTCGCCAGACGGAAAGCAATTGGCAGTGCTGCTCAGGGAAAATAGGCGCGTTAAGAACTCGCATGTCATCTTCTCAAATGATGAGGCAAAGACATGGTCAACGCCACGGGAGCTTCCCGGGGCACTAACTGGAGACAGGCATACAGCCAAATACCTGAAGGATGGCAGACTGTTTATCAGTTTCAGAGACACCACTTTAGAAAGCCCAACCAAAGGGGATTGGGTTGCGTGGGTCGGTCACTACAGCGACATAGTTGATGGCAAAGAGGGAGACTTCCGTATCCATCTGATGAAGAACTATCATGCTTGGGATTGCGCCTATCCCGGCGTCGAAGTCCTCAAAGATGGCACGGTTGTCACGACAACCTATGGCCATTGGACTGATGGGCAGCAACCATACATAGTCTCCATTCGATTGCAACCGAAGGATCTGAAAAATCCCCCTAAACCGTAAGGAAGCCCGTTTCCCCGCATACATGTTGTCGTAAGCGGGGAAACAGACAACCTCTATTGCTTTACTTCCGAACTGTGTGATTTGATCCTGCGTTTCATTCTGAACAGACTTAGCACACCAACTGTCGTCCCCATCATCATAGTTAGGAAAGTCGGCTCAGGCACGGAACTGTTGATAGCCACATTATCAAAACTCTGACCACTCACGGCGGAATACAGCCCAATCTTACCGGAACCAAAGAGCGTGTCCGTAAACGAACTGGTAACGGTTGAATTCACAGTCGTAACTGTAACGTTAAAGGCAGTGCTGGTGGATGCCAGGTGTACATGGACTCCGGATCCAGCGGGTATTGCAATATAGGAGAGTCCAAATAGATTCCCATAAACGCCTGAAACACGACTGTGCCAGTAAACGAGGTTAGCACTCGGTTTAACGATCAGCACATCACTATTATTTGAGTCCTGTTCGTTAAAGAAGATGCCGCTGTCAATGGAGTTTAGTATATCCACATCCATCGTAAATGCAGACCAAACATTCCCCTTGATTGTGGAGAGCGCTGGAGGCGAGATTGCGGGTGATGCCGGCGAATATGCACCGTTATTAACCGTCCAGTTTCCGATCTCATTGTTCCATAGTGGGTCCGTCTGACCGTTTGAGACATTGTTGAAATTATCAGTAAATACCTGCGAACTAGCTGGGATTGTTACTGCGACCAACGCCACCACACACATCGACGAATGTATGGCTCGACCAATTGAAAACATGCTTTTGTTCAAAGAAGTCACCTATCACTACTCAAATTGATGAGTACTGCGCATCAGAAGTTGCTTTATTGTCAGTCTTCACAACATCAGTTTAGGATTTCGTCGTGACATGGGTGTATACAAACCGGAGGAATCTGCGTGACAAAAGATTTCAGCACCAATTGCCGTGTGCTCTTGAGCAAGCATGGTTCTTTTAATCGGAGTTCGGGGCCGAGGATGCTAATCTCGTGGTTCTACTTGCAACTCGACAGCAACATCAATTGCCGTCGTCGGGGTCTGCTTCCGCTTAGGTGCGCGCTTTTTGGTCTCCAACCCAATGTCCTGCAACTTCCTACCCAGCACATCATCGCAGCCCAAAAGCAGCAGATCACTATCCAACCCAAGCACAAACAGGACCGTCGCATACGAACCAAACGAAACACCGGGATCCCCATTTTCCAAAGAACGCAAGGTGGTTCGAGTGATGCCGGCCCGCTCCGCCATCATCGTTGCCGAGATGCGACGGCGTAAACGCGCCAGCCGAATATTCTCACCGACTTCCGTGAGTCGTCTCTGAACCGTGAGTCGTAGGACGTATTTTTCTCTTCTCATAATGGTTAATATTATATCCATGTTTGACAACAGATGGTCATTTTATTGATCATTATGGAAAGGATGATCCACAAACGGGATGCACGACTGTCAAATCGTTATCCCCCCCCGGGATCCTGTTCTATACGATTAGATCAACCCGTAGACGAACCGAAAAAAGAAGTGCTGGGTCAAGTCGGCAGGGACCAAGGCGTAGTAAGAAACTTCGTCGATCATATCCACTGTCAACCTCAAAACGCTTTTCGCAACTTCAGTTTGCAGTGGTAAAATTACAAGGTTGAAAGCAATTCGTTTAATTGAACACGATGGCTGGTACGTGGCAAGTACACGAGGAAGTCACCGTCAGTTTAAGCATCATACGAAAACGGGTCTCGTGACGATTGCCGGTAAGCCATGCGATGAATTGGCGCCCGGCACCTTGAACAGTATTTTGAAGCAGGCGGGGTTAAAGCAATGGAATATTTGATTGTCATCGAACAGACAGAATCAGGTTATTCGGCATATTCACCTGATGTGCAGGGTTGCGTTGCCGCTGGTGCTACTTTGACCGAGGTGGAACGCAACATGAAGGAAGCGATGGAGTTTCATCTTGATGGATTGCGAGAGGAAGGCTAACCTATTCCAAAGTCGCTATCCACTTCCAAACTTGTCCACGTTTCTAAAGATTTATACTCTGACACACCTTAAGTCTGATCCCTACATCTCACCCGTCCGGCGGTTTCCCACCGTCAAAACCAATGATCGGCAGCTCTTGTGCGGCCTTCCGCAACGACTGTTCCCATTGGTTCTGAATGCCCAAAAAGTCAGGATCCTTATGACTGAATCGGCGGTATTTCCTTATCTCAAAGGAGTCCTTCTCATAGACAATCAGGTCTATCGGTGGGCCGACGGTAATGTTCGACCTCATCGTGGAGTCTATCGAAATGAGTGCAATGCGCGCTGCCTCATCGTTGGTCGTAGTTCCATATTTGATCGCCCGATCCAGAATGGGCCGCCCATATTTGCACTCGCCAATCTGTAGGAACGGCGCTTCCTCAGACGATTGAAGGGGATTTCCCTGTGGGTAAATCATATAGAGTTCCATGGGACCACCTCGTATCTGAGCACCAAGCAAAAGGTTGACGTTAAATTTGTATCCGTCCCGCTCTAAATAGACACGGTCTTTGTCGGCAACTCGTCGAATGTGATCTCCAAGTACCCTCGCTCCCTCATAGGGAGTCTGTGCAGCGGCTAATCCCAATCCAAGATCGTAATCAATACGCGCTTGCGAAATAACTGATTGGCTGAGGGATAAGCTGCCGCTGGAGAGCACTATAAACACTCTCTCACCGGGAGTTACGAACGTGTGCATCTTCCTACATACATTGACCTGATCGAATCCCGCATTTGTGCGGCAATCCGAGGCCATTACAAACCCTTCGTGTGTTTTGATTCCAAGGCAATAGGTCATAATGGATGGACTCTTCCCAGTTTTGCAGTTGCAATTGCAATTTCTTTTTGGATACGTAAGCGCAGAGGCTTCCGTATTGACAGTAGGGTAATTGTACCCAGAGTTACTACTTTAACAGACACTTAACAATGCGCGATGGCCGGCTGTTTTGAGTTCGTCATCGCCTTGTTGCGTGGAAACGGAACACTATCAGATGGATGTAAAGATCGGTTTCAAAATGACATTTGCTGCTTCAATGCCGACACCGATGCACCTGCTGCTATACGTCCATCCGGAGATTGCCTCCGATCTCACGCACCCGGAAGAAATCAATATCCTCTCAGACAGTGGGATTGCGGTTCCCATTGAGGACTATGTAGATTTCTTCGGCAACAAGTCTGCCCGAATTCTTGCCCCTGCAGGACGATTTACAATCACTTACGACAATATCATTTCGCGATCAGACGATACCGAGGCCGTTGCGCTAAATGCAATTCAACACAATGTCGAAGAGTTGCCCGTGGAAGCACTTCCGTTTTTGCTCCCGAGTCGCTATTGCGAAGTCGACCGATTTGGGGATTTGGCGTGGAAGCTCTTCGGTAACACAAATCCCGGCTGGGAGCGTGTCCAAGCCATCTGCGACTGGGTTTTCGAAAACATCAAATTTGGATATCCGCATACCTATCCCACTAAGACCGCGTGGGATACCTATACTGAACAAAATGGTGTTTGCAGAGACTTTATGCACCTGGCAATTACCCTTTGCCGAAGTATGAATATTCCGGCACGGTATGCAACTGGATATCTGGGGGAGATAGATGTGCCGGCGAGTGGCAGTCCAATGGATTTCAGTGCGTATATGGAAGTCTATCTGGGTGGTACGTGGCATACCTTCGATCCAAGAAACCACATCCGACGCGTCGGCAGAGCCTTAATGGCACGCGGGCGAGATGCCGCCGATGCCGCACTCACTACTTCCTTCAATGATGTCCTTTTGAAAGAGTTTGAAGTGGTTACTCATCGGCTCTGAAGAAGACATCTAGCTCCGCCCGACCATGAATTTTATGTGGAGTTATAATTCTAAGGTCAATTCCCGGTTATAAGCCGTTGAATGCAACAGAGTCATCACGGCTATTTGCACAAGATTCATTTTGGTATAATACACATACACGCCGGACGTCTCATGCCCTACCCAATAGGAGAAACCTATGACTACTACATTGCTCGAACCTGAACTGGAAAGATTCCCAAATCGCTATCGCTGGACCGTAGCCCAGTGCTATGAGTTAGCAGAATCGGGTCGTTTGGTAGGTCGATATGAAGTATTGGATGGGGAGATCATTAATAAGATGGGGCAAGGGCCAGAGCACTATTTCGGAATTAATCAGTTCGTACACTGGGCAAATGCTATATTCGGTGATCGATTTTCCCGAATTCAAGGTCCAATCAAACTCGTTAGTCCCGATAATATCTATAGTGAGCCAGAACCGGACATTGCAATTACAAAGGAGCATTCGGCGGTTTATGCCAAACGGACACCCGGTCCTGAGGACTTATTGCTCGTAGCGGAAATTTCAGATTCTTCCTTGCCGACTGATTTACTCGTCAAAGCGCGTCTTTATGCACGATCCGGCATTGTAGAGTACTGGGTGGTAAATCTGACCGACCGAACGCTTCACATTCACCGAGAACCAAAGGATGGAGAATACTCTGTCATTACCGTTCACGGGGAGAATGAGAGCGTGTCGTTGGTTTCAAGACCAAATGCAAGTGTATTGATAAGCGACCTGCTGCCTCCACTTAACTAATCAATTATTTCAAGCAATTATTCCTAACGGGATTTGACCAAGGAAACTAGCATGGATCAAGACGAAGAGCAACTCAAGCAGCCTCCGTCAAACGCGACCTCGGTTGTTATAAAAGGTAGTCACAACCCAGTTTATTATCGAATAATTGATTGGTTCGTTGGAACCGTGCTCTTCAACAGAATGGCAATTGTTTTAGAAGGTACATGGGCTCGGGCGGCAGGACGATCCGGTGGAATGGAGATGCTGTTTCAAACTTCAATGCTGCTTGCATTGCTCTTTGGCGGAGTGGGGCTCATTTATATCATTGACACCGCATACACCTCTCCTAAACGGAACGGAGCCTTGATCCGTGGAATGGCTTACCTGCTCACCTTCGTGCTATATCAAGTTAGCCTGTCGATGATCTAACCCAACAGCAACCAATTAACTGATCAGATATCCACCAGAATCATCCATATGGACAAACGACAACTTAGAGATTTAATGCCTATCAACAATAAAGGTCAAGCATATGCAAACGATGATTCCAGTAGGCTATACAGCGAAATTTGTAAGCAAGTATCCAGAATGGCACAATGCTGATTGCAGAAGAGCGTGAGGATGGAATTTTTCTATGCCCTGCGGATGCTGGGGTCTTCGATGTTCCCCAAAGGACGTTGGTCGGAACTCCCGGTAGTTCACTGCAGAAGTTTGTCGGAACAATCTCGAAGGAAGATGGACAATTAATGAACGAAGGTATCGAAGAAGGTTGCGAGAAGTTAGATGCCGACGGATGATAGAGTCTTTTTCGATACGCACCTACCGATAGACGTCATAAAATCGTGGTCCAGTGATTATGTCGACCGACCAGTGCCATTCACCTTCTACAGAATTATTGGGTTGGGGCGGGCGTAGACGGCATCTCTGTAACCCCATTCGGTGGGGTCATGGAGAATGTTGAGTCTGGAATTGGCTCATCGAACTTTTGATATACCATCCTGACTTCTGTTTTTCCTTGCTTAGACTCCTTTCTTGGAACAGCACTAAAACTCAAGAAGTGATAGGTTTGCTTGTCAATCCAAAATGTACTTGTGATCCTACCATCGTCACCGTACAATTTGTATGTTGGCCTATTGTTTAGACTTACAACAGTTACTTTAAACTTCCCCACAAACTTCATCACGTTAGCAAATGTCCTATTCAGTAATCCAGAAACTTTATCCGGTCCATGTGCCCGTTTTTGAAACTGTTTCTTATCTAGGTCAATGTACATATCTGTCATTTGGTCTTCAATCGTCTGCACATGAGTTGACTGAGCACCCGACATTTGTACGGACATTACACCCCGGAGTACATTTCCCTTTCCATCATTCTCGACTTTTGTATTTACTATTATTTGAATGGGAGGTGTTGCTCCAATGTCCCATTTTATTTCACCTTGAAAGGTCTTCGCATTGTCGTAGCTCACGAGACAACGCTTGAGGATCTCATCCCCTTTTGGCAAGTTACTCTTTGCCACAGATTGATAATTAGTCACCACCATCAGCGCTGCAACAAAAAACGAGATCATGATTGAATTCCCTTTAAGACTTTCCTAAATCAATAGTAAGACTTGATATCTCCCGATAGCTGACCGGTCTCAGTAAAATTTGAACATTGCCCAAGATCAATTTTTACGCGTTCAATCATTCTTTCCAACCAATACTGCCGCATTGAATTTACCCGCCAACACCCACTTTGGTGACTTGAAAAACGTATCTGCTTTTCCACACATGTAGATACTGCCCGGCAGCTTTCCATTGTGAGAAGTTCCGAATTTTATTTGAGCCGAATATTCCATCACGGCGGTCTTTTTGAAAACCTCCATCTGAGAGAAGTTTTTATCCCGTTCACCACGAAGCCATACTCCTTGGAATGGCGGATATCCCACTCGCTTGGCACCTTTTCCAACAAAGAACTCTTCGGATGTAGACATCATGTTCTTTCGCCAAATGGTCTTTCCATCTAGTTTGCCTCCGTGCGGAACAGCAATAGTGATTTCAACGCCGGGAGTACCACCCGAAGAAGTCAGTTCGAGGGTGAATGACTCATATTCTCTTGGCTTTCCGCTGCTTTGCGCCTTGCGGACTTGCGCATGCTTAACAACAAAGTTTTTCGTACCTATCATTCCCGCGGCAGGTTGATTGGGGATTGCCTCATGGCTCACGTCTTCTTTCCACTTGACTTCCGAACCGTCCCCAACACATCTGGAGACAAAACATATTCCCACACAAATCGATAGAACGCCGGTTATTGTTCGCATTGTGATTCCCCCTTGAATTCGCGTACAGCAAGATGACACTACTGTTTAATGGTAGCTCATTTTATATGTGCTTTCTCGTTCTGATCTTTGCTTAGTACATCTCTTTGTTCACCTGTGCAGGACCAGCACCATTGCCTATCGAATTTCAGAGAGTTACGTTTCTCTAACATCTCACGGATTGCTTCTTATGAAAACTTACCTGATCATTACTTCCATTCTTCTCTCCTGCATGGGACTCTCCATGCCCATGTCTAATGCCCAACCGCAATCGAGTGGGAAAATTTATATGTTTATGTCCAAAGTGCGGCATTGCAAAGGACCCCCTGACGATCTTGACATCAGTAAGGACCAAATCGGCCACTTTTACGAACATTTTGACCAAGGATTTTACAGTATAGAGCTTGCAAGTAAAAGGTTGAGAAAAATTACCGTCCATGGGCATGACGTTTCTAAGGTGGAATTCAGTCCCGACCGCTCCAAAATTGCCTGCTTGATTTGCCCCGAAGAAGGACCTTTTACGTTATATCTGGCCAATATGGACGGCACGAATCCAATTGAGTTATACACGTCTCGTACAGGTGATTGGATGCCCGTAATTTCATGGCGGCCAGATGGTAAAGCAATCTCCATCATTTCGAGAGACAACAAAAACTTCAAGCTTGTATTGGTCGATATTGCGACTCGAACTAAAAAATTATTAAAAGCTTTCGATCCAAAATTTACACATATGCGACTCTTTTGGTCACCGGACTCAAAATTTGTCTCTTTATTGTTAAGCGATTCGGCATATGACAATGAACGTTTTGTGTTCATACAAGTGTCGACTGGCAAAGAAACTGTATTTCAGAATTTCAATATGTGCGACTGGTCGAAGGACGGGTCAAAGGTTGTCATAGAACACTGCAATCTGGTTAAACTCATTTCAATACCGTCCATGAGGATTTTGGGGCATTGGACAAACATTCGTCATCCACAATGGCTCGACAGCAAGACCATTGTCGGTATTCTACGTGACAACAATAACGACCAATTGCCTCTAACTATATGCTTTCTCAATACTAAGACGGGAACGGTTCGCAAATTGACATTATTAGAACCTCAAACACATTCGAAATCCTATCC
>CAISOI010000662.1 GCA_903886985.1 uncultured Chthonomonas sp. | reverse complement strand
TTGCAGGATGGCGCTCTTGAAGACGAGACGGTTGCAACGCGCTTTCTCGACACTATTGTTACTGAGACAGAGAGGCTCACTCGAATTGCTGAGGACTTGCTGATTCTTTCAGACGCCGAGAGCCGACTGCCTGAGAAGACCTATTTCAGCCTCTCGAGTTTGCTGAAAGAAGTAATTGAACGATTAAGATCACAGGCTGAGAAAAATAACATTACCCTTTCGGGAGATTTTCCCGATAATATTATGCTTGGTGCAAACCACGACCAGGTCGAGCAAGTACTCGTAAATCTGATTGATAACGCTATCAAGTACACACCTGCGGGGGGAACCATCATTGTTTCTGCCGAGGTCGCCGAAGACTTGGTTTCGGTTGCGGTCCGCGACACGGGGATCGGGATAAAAAAGAAAGACCTGCCGCGCATATTTGAGCGATTTTACCGTGTGGACAAAGCACGCAGCAGGCAGTCGGGAGGGACCGGACTGGGTCTCTCCATTGTAAAGCACATCGTGGAGTCCCACGGTGGAACAGTTGCCGTAGTGAGTGAACCGGGAACCGGTTCCACTTTCAGTTTCAGATTGTCGGAGTTGTCGTTGCCGCCGTCATAGGGCATACATATTTCAACTCCACATCTTAAAACATAGAGATTGAACTTAAGGAGTTGATAGATTGGCCCTATTCGGAAAAGACATGTCGTTCTACGTCCTGCTGGAAAAGCAGGCAGAAGCAGCTATTAGCGCTGCCAAAGCATTCCATACCCTCACCAAAGAGTTTGCCAATGCTTCGGCAATCGTGGCCCAGATTGAGAAAATCGAAACAGACGCTGATGGCATAACCCATGAGCTTGCAAATAAGATCGACTCCACTTTTGTCACTCCCCTCGATAAAGAAGACCTTCACGCCCTCTCGAGCGGACTTGATGACATAACGGACATGATCGAAGCACTCGCAGCGCGCATCTCAATCTACAATATCACCGAAGTACGTCCGGATTTTGAACCACTCGTATATAAGTTAGTGCTCGTAACGCAAGCTACTCAGGAAGCAGTCGTTGCCTTGCGCGACTTGCGAAATCGGCAAGCCATGCAGAGCGCATTCATACGCATCCACGATCTGGAAAATGAGAGCGACAAATCGTTCCGCTCCGCCCTCACGACTCTCTTCAATTCACCGGACTTAGATCCCATCTATGTAATGAAATGGAAAGAGATATACGATCGTGTAGAAGCAGCGGCGGATTCGTGTGAGGATGTCGCAAATATTGTCGAAAGCGTGGTAGTGAAATATGCATGAAGCTACCGTGTTATTGGTGCTTGTGGTTATCTTCTCACTCGCATTCGACTACATAAACGGCTTTCACGACACCGCAAATGCCATCGCGACGGTAGTTTCGACGCGTGTTCTCACTCCACGGACGGCGATCATTATGGCGGCTGTCCTAAACTTTCTGGGTGCATTTCAATCAGAAAGAGTCGCCAAGACAGTTGCCAAAGGACTGGTTGACCCACACGGAGCAACCCAGGTGGTGATCCTCTCGGCTGTTGTGGGAGCGATTGTGTGGAATCTCATAACCTGGAGATACGGCATTCCGAGCAGCAGTTCACATGCACTTGTCGGTGGACTAGTCGGGGCTGCATTCTTTCATGGCGGCGCGCAACATGTCATATGGAAAGGTCTGCAGCAAAAAGTTCTCCTGCCCCTGTTCTTATCTCCAATATGTGGGTTCGCACTTGGATTTGTCATCATGGCAATACTCTACTTTGCTTTCAGGAAGGTCCACCCCGGCAAAGTAAGTGGGTTGTTTCGTCATCTTCAGGTAATTTCAGCAGCCTTTATGGCATTCACACACGGCCAAAATGATGCCCAAAAGAGCATGGGAATTATTACCATGGCACTGGTGAGCATGAAGGTTATCGCGACCACAGATGTTCCTCGGTGGGTTATGATAGCCTGCGCTGTTGCAATGGCACTCGGTACATCCGCTGGAGGTTATAGAATTATAAAGACTATGGGACATCGAATCATTCGATTGGAACCAGTCAATGGGTTTGCGGCCGAGACGGCAGCAGCCACAGTTATTTATGTTGCAAGTCAATATGGAATGCCGGTCAGTACCACTC
>CAISOI010000661.1 GCA_903886985.1 uncultured Chthonomonas sp. | reverse complement strand
TTCCATGTATCGAGACATGCTTATCGGTCCCAGATCAATAGGATCGAAGTCCAACTCGCGCGCAATATCCATAACTTTGGATTTGGCGATGGGATCGTCCCCTGCTACAAGCAAACTCGCATTCTTTCCGTCGAAGATTGGATTCTCCATGATGTTGGAGCCAATGGTATTGAATGCCTTGATTACAGAAGCGGTGGGCGCCCAAGCCGCAATCATCTCGCCTGCAGAGGACTGACCTAAATCGACTAGACCGGAGAAGTCTTTTGCGATGGGGTTTGTCGCATCAACCAGCACTTTGTTGGATAGGTCCCCGGCATTTTGCAAGGCGGATTGTGCTGCGTCCCAAGGCACTGCCAGAAACACGATTTCCGCACCAACGACTGCATCGGCAACGGTTTTCGCGCCAAGGTCTGCATACTTTGGACTGGTAGGATCGGTTACTCCCCAGCTGACAGTGTGACCAATGCTGACTAATCGATTACCGATTGCTAAGCCGACGTTTCCAGCACCAATTATTGCGATTTTCATTCCTGTGTTCTCCTGCAGGGTGCACCCAAAGTAAAGCAACTTGATGGTTTAAGATACCAGTACGGAAGTTAGGAATGCAATGCGATTCAGACGGAGAGAGAACTGCCACTCTGTCAAACAGAAGAAACATATTTCTGTTTGGAGAATCAGTTAGAGAGAAACAAATAGTACGTTGATCGTGGTAGCCTATCGTTAGAAAGACGGTATGCAACGTCAGGAATTGTCATCATAGGAGCCAAAGTAAGTGTCAAGACCATGGAATAGATTAGTAGTAAAGTTTGTGATCGGATTATGTGTCATTGGCGGGATTCCGAAAAGCTGTCATGCGCAGAGAGAATATCTTGCGGGATATCTCATCATTCCGACAGGTGAGAAAGTTGAGCGACAGTACAACGCGGGTTTCTCGATGTATGTGGCAGCCTGGCAACTAATGAATTATTATCCCGGCCATGATTTTCAGACAGGATTGCCCGGTACCTGGATGTTTGCACAGTACGACGGCGCCAAACCTGAAAAAATGTATTCGGATGTTGAGGGTGGTTTGGGATGGTGGCGAGATACTCGGTTTCCGACTACCACGCCGAAGTTCATTATGGGTGGTGTTGGACCGAATTTCTCGGTCATCGCCAACGGTCCTGCGCATGGATGGGGAACCTGGGAGAAGCCGCGAGGTCTTTACGGCGTGGCGCAACTCAGCCCCTGGCTGCTATTCCCGATTGATGGTCTTAATGTTAAACAGGGAGCCGCGGGTGAACTCTTTGGATATGGTTATCTGAAGCTGCCGCTTACTGATCCCAAACCGACCACGGATGGGAAGCCGATACCCACTGGCAATAACTCATGGACGCTATTCCTTAATACCAAGAATTTCAAGGGGCCGGTTGCTTTTTTTCTCCCCTATTTCTGGTCACATCAATCTGTGGTGGAGCCACGGCTTGCATCTCTGCTTCATGATTCTCGTCCGGTCGACCCAAATAGGCAGATTCAGATGGAGACGCAATATATTCCCTGCAAAATGGCGACCGACAGCAAGGGGGAACATTATGCGCGGATTGCGCCGGCTTCCTTCCCCATCGGGGCGGATGGAAACTCCGTATTGGTTCATCAGGACACCGCTTATGAGGACGGCGCACTGTGGAATTCGGTTGTGGATTGGTTTAAGGGTGGAGCGGCCAGTAACGGGAGGATTAATTCCGAAAGATCCCACATTCGAACATTTCCCGGTCGCGGAAGTGCAACGTGGCAGATACACTCACCTGGCCCAGACAACAAAGAGAAACGCGTTCCGATTGCTTGGAACACATTTGCCAACCCAATGGCGATTGACCAAAATACTTTTGGTTATAAATGGAATTACGATATTGCTTCGAAATCAACCGCTTCAAATTCAAACGCTGCAACCAATGCTAAATCACAGTTAGTCACTCTTCCAGAGTATTTTCATCTGGAAAATGGCGATGATCCTAAGAAGGCAAAATGGATGCCCGTGAAACAGGAGACCGTTCCTACCGAAACGGGTTTACAGCAGATAAAGTGGGAGACACCTAAGGAGAATCCGCAGGAGCCCTATACCACTCCGGATCAAACAAAAACCAGTTGGAAGACTCCGGGTCCGAAGGCGGGCCCCTTCAAAGCACACCTCGGGGATGGCAGTGTGGTT
>CAISOI010000660.1 GCA_903886985.1 uncultured Chthonomonas sp. | reverse complement strand
CCCTACACGACGCTTTCCGATCTGTCACTAACTCACGTAAAACAGTCTCGACAGACTTACCGGCTGAAGTGGAAAGAATGTTCTCCATTTGAGCACGCCAGAAGCGTTCTTTCCAGCAGGTAATCATCAACTGCTCTTTGCTCTCGAAATAGTGGTACAAGAGTCCTTCTGTAACACCTACCTCTTTTGCAATATCCCTCATGGAAGAGCCGGCGAAACCCTTCACAGAAAACACACGTATAGAAGCGTCGAGGATCTGTTCTCGACGTTCTTCCTTTTGTTGTCGCCTTGTATGTATTGATGTCAGCATGGGCTTAGAATACCGCTACTTATTAAACGTTCACTCAATAGTACGACATGCAGGTACTTGTAGTTTCACTTTTTCTGGAGAATTACAGAAAAATCTATAGTCCAATATTCGGGGGTGAAGTCGGGTGATATCTCTTTAAAGTGCACCACTGATGCCAATGTTTGACGAGGATAATGAAGAATGAAAGAGACGAAGTTCCCGACCAAATGAAGAAGCGAGTCCCAATGGAGTAAAACGAGTGGGGCAGACTATTACCGATCTGGTGAAACAATCGCTACCGCATATTTCTGCAAATATAAGGTCGCCAAACGTTTCACGTCCTCAGGACTTACTTTTGAAACAAGCTCGGAAAACTGAGCATCGAATTCATATCCTAGACCGACGGTCTCATACCAACCGAGGTAGAAGGCGCGATCTTTTGCTCGCTGATGTAAAAGTGCATGGGAGCCAGCCACGTAGCGCTTGGCACGCGTAACTTCTGCGACAGTCGGGGGTGACACGATGACACTCTGCACGCTGTCAATCATTATCTTCTGCACTTCATCTTGTGAAAGTTGCTTCCCATCCATGTCTTTATGAGCAGGGTCGTATTCCGCGTAAGCGATAAGAGAGCCGGCATGTGCGAGTGGAGCCAAATACGTCCCTACTGCATAGCCAATTCCAGCGGCATCACGAACTGTGCGGAATAGTCGAGAAGACTTGCCGCCACCTACGATGGCTTCCAGAACCTTATAGGCAGGATAGTCCTTATCGGTCATAGCAGGACCTCTAAATCCCACTGCGACCAGCGTTGTTTGCGTGTTCACTTTTCGGCGAATGGGCGTTGGATCGACAACAAATTCCGAATTTGGAAATTGAATCGCTTTTGCCGCGGGACGGTCAAAGTCTACCCATTCCGACTTTATCGCAGATTGGACCTGTGCCACCGACACATTTCCCGCAATTGAGATGACAATGTTTGCAGGGGCAAAGCGCTTGTGAAAATAGCTCTTCAGTCCTTGGAATGTTAGTCGCTTCAAACTTTCCTGATTACCGCCAAAATCAGTCCGATATGGTCCTGCACTAAAGAGACGTGTACGCAGAGCGGCATAAGCGACTCGAAAGGGCGTTTGTGTCTCTCGCGCAACATCCCCGTCCATGGCTCGACGAGCATCCGTAACTGTTTCTGGATCGAATTCTGCAGTCTTCAAGGCTTGAGAAATCACATAAAACGCACTAGGGAACGCTTGACGCGTTGTGACGCAGCTAATCAGTGTGTAGTCCGGTTCCCAGGTGGTTTCAAGATTACCGCCGACCGAATTGATATAGCGCCTCACAGCATCTCTCGACTGGTTATCATTACTCCCAAAGAGGGAACGCGCGGCGAGATTCCCTAAACCAGATATTCCCTCTTCTTCGGCGACACCAGCCCGAACAAAAACGTCGATTGAGACCACGCTCGAAGTAGGATCTGGCAGCACAATTACAGTTGCACCGTTTTCGGGGTGAAGACGAATGGGAGTATCAGCGGCTAATTTGCCTGTGATTGAAATCAGTACTAACAGCATGGGAATCGAGAATTGTGAAATCCGTATCAACGTTGTCTCATTTCTCAATGGCAGGGCGTGGAAGGAAGGCAGTCGCCTGTCTTGCAGGTTCAAATAGTCTTTGTGCAAGATCTCGAATATCCGTCGCCTTTATGCTGTCCAAAAGTTCAAAATAGTTTTCCGCCGAGCGATAATCGCCGACAGAATCCTGTTCTCCAAGAAATCGTGCCAAGCCGCTGTAGGTTTCCGTGTCGAACAGATATCGACCTTTAAGAATTCTAACAGCATTTGTCAGCTCAAGATTGGATACCAATTCCCTTTGCAGGCGAAGTACCTCGGATTCTACCAATCCGGAAAATATCCCCTGCCCGACCTGATTCACCCTCGTTTGAAAGTACAGTGCACATCCTGACCCAACAATGTCGAAATCCACTAAAATTGGT
>CAISOI010000659.1 GCA_903886985.1 uncultured Chthonomonas sp. | reverse complement strand
CTGGTACCGATATCTACTCCTAGCAGCGCAATCATCCACGAACTCCTAACTCTATAGCGAAATAATAATTGACATATGATTCAACAATATTGGACCGCCTTCCTTTGCGATGCCAACTCAAACGGCAAACTGTCTGAAAATTGGACGGGTACAATATCAGACAATTCGAACTATGCTGTCGGTTTGTGACGGACAACAACTAACACGGCTCTTTGTACCTGACACCTCTAATCTGGATGTACGTTCACCGATGATCACTGAAAACCAAATTGAACTCAGTATTGTCATGCCCTGCCTTAACGAGGCGGAGACGCTTGCGGTCTGCATAAATAAGGCAAAACAGTCCCTTGGTCGCGACAATATCTGCGGCGAAATCGTAATTGCCGACAACGGCAGCACCGATGGTTCTCAGCAAATTGCACTTGATTTGGGGGCACGTGTCGCCAATATTGAAGAAAAAGGATACGGCAGCGCTTTGATGGGCGGAATCGTAGCAAGTCGTGGAAAATATATCATCATCGGCGACGCGGACGACAGTTATGATTTTGAAAACATCATGCCATTTGTTGTGTCTCTGCGAGCAGGTAATGACCTGGTGATGGGTAATAGATTCAAGGGTGGTATTAAGCCCGGTGCGATGCCCCCGCTCCACAAGTATTTAGGCAACCCAGTACTTACCGGCATTGGCAAACTGCTTTTCCGCAGCCGTTGCGGCGACTTCCACTGCGGTCTGCGCGGTTTTAACAGAGAATCCATTCTTTCTCTCGACCTTCGGACGACTGGAATGGAGTTTGCAAGCGAGATGGTAGTCAAATCCACCCTGCACGGTTTGAAACTCGACGAAGTACCGACAACTCTCTCTCCGGACGGGCGCAGCCGCCCCCCACACTTGAGATCATGGCGCGACGGATGGCGGCATCTTCGCTTCTTATTAATGTACAGTCCCAAATGGCTGTTCTTTTATCCCGGCATACTACTGATGTCAATGGGCCTTTTCGTCGGAACTCTTCTGTTGTCTGGTCCCAAGCGAATTGGCGCTATTACTTTCGATGTTCATACATTACTTTTTGCTGCCGCAGCCGTAGTGATCGGATACCAAGCAATCACGATTGGCGCATTTACCAAAATTTTCGCGATTAGTGAACGGCTCTTGCCGGAAGATCCGAAACTAAATAATGCCTTCAAATACATAACTTTGGAAAGTGGTCTCATCGCAGGTGCCCTTCTAACGGTAGGGGGGATCATTGGTTCTCTAATCGCTGTCGGGCAGTGGGGACAACATTCTTACGGCGACCTTTCGCCCGGCGTAACTCTCCGCTTTGTTATTCCCTCGGTAACTGCGTTGATGTTGGGATTAGAAACCATCCTAGCAAGTTTTTTCCTGAGCATATTAGGATTGAGACGAAAATGAGTGACAGCACCATTACCGACAAGGTCCACAGTAAGTTCGTCTACAATCGCCGGCTGGAAGTACTCTGTCGACATTTTGCAGAGATGATTCCTGCCAACGCTCGCGTTCTGGATGTCGGTTGTGGCGATGGTAATCTGGACCGGATGCTAATGGATAAACGCCCCGATATTACGATATCAGGCATCGACGTTTTTGTCCGCCCCACATCGTATATCGACGTTGTGACTTTCGATGGGCATACCATTCCTTATGATGAAAACACCTTCGACGTTGTGATGTTCGTCGATGTACTGCATCATACTGACGACGCAAATGCACTATTGAAAGAGGCAGACCGAGTCGCCAATGACTGCGTGATCATTAAAGATCATAGTAGAGATGGAATACTCGCGGGCCAGACGTTACGATTTATGGACGATGTGGGGAACGCCAAACACGGGGTACGCCTGCCGTACAACTACTGGTCCAATGCTGAGTGGAAGACAGCATTTGATAAACTTAATCTCAAATCCAATGAGAGGCGCACAAAATTGAGTCTATACCCTGTCCCAGCAGATTGGGTTTTTGGACGCGGATTACACTTTATTGATTGCCTGACTGTGCGCGGCAAGGTCTGACCAATCATGGACGCACCAGACTACCACGCACCGACTGTTTGGTCCTTTCCTTCCGAGAGACTTCGCGCACTTCCGTACTTACTTATTTTCATCGCATTTGTAGCGCGCCTTGCCTTTGGCTTTGAAACAGATGAACTCCAACATCTCCATTTTGCATGGAATATCGCGCATGGGCAGATTCCCTATCACGATTTCTTCGAGCATCACCCGCCTGGACTTCATGCTCTGCTTGCATTCATTGTCGCCAAACAACAGTCGGCTGATTTCACACTTCTCTTTTTACTAAGGCTCGGAGTTGTTGGAGTTATCGGCGCAGGAATTGCGCTTTTCTTCCGCCTTTTGAAGGGCATGGTCCCCGGTTCATTTGCCTACGTAGGAGCGGTAATCTGGATTCTTACCCCGCCATTCCAAATGGTTGCGCTAGAACTACGACCTGACACACTTGCGGTAACTCTCTTGCTCGCATCAATTCTTTCGTTACAGCAGGCTTATTCCTCTAAATTAAAAGAAAACAGTGGAAAGAGATTCCTTCTGTTCGCCACTGCGGGACTTTCTGTTGGGTATGCCGACATCACCACCCAGAAAGCGTGGTTTCTAACTGTTGGCCTCATAGCTTGGTTCCTCGGTGATCTTGCTTTCGGAAATAGAGATCGACGTCAAGCGTTGCTCTCGTTTATTATATTTCTGTTTGGGCTGGCTCTGCCCATAACTGCACTCTATTCGAAGTTTTCACGAATAGGTGCCGGTCACGATCTTTTAGAAGGTGTCCTACTCGGAAATCTCCATTGGAAACCTGATTTTACGCTGCATCATTCCCTTCAGGAGATACTGCTTGTCGCTCTGCCTGTTTATGCAGTCGCCTATTCCGAACTGGCACGCAGGATTGCACTCAAGCGGGAGTTGTTTCGGGAATTCTCAATTGCCACTGTCATGTCATTCTTATTATTCATGGGCACGATCGCACTACTCAAAACGCCCAGCCCTACGCCACAATCGGTCTTCCTTTTCACAGGGCCGTGGGCAGTCTTTCTTGCAATTTTGGGCGTTCACCGATACGCCGAAAATCCCAAGTTACTAGTAGACGATAGACGCAGAATTGCATTCGCAACGATCTTTACTCTGCTGGGGCTCTATTGGTATAACGCGCTCATCGTTCTTGTGGTTTATGGATCCGTTGTTGCTTTCATCTGGAGGCGCAGTAGTGGATATGACAAGACGAAACGGGTCTATCTCACTGGACGCGCAATCTTCGCCATTGCAATTCTTGCGTTTATGATACGAGCGATCGGTGATCTGAAATCGCATAAGGTTGCGTCAAAATTGCGATTTGCCGCCTATGTAGAAAGTATTGTTCCTCCCGGCGAGCCTATTCTCCAAACCTGGCCGCTAATAGCACCGTTCCACCCTTCGCCAGTATTTCACGGTTTTGTGCCATATGGTATCTTGCTGAATGAACCTAAAGGAGTCATTGAGCAGGAGTATGACTCTGCAATCAATACAAATCAACGAATGACAATCATCGCAAATCCGGACGACTTGAAAGAGTTCCTGCCCAAGTTCACCGCCAAACTCGGAACGACATTTGATAAGCTCTCGGGCACGCCAGAATATCCCGGTGGCATGTATGTCTATCGCATAGACACCCATGGAGTGAGAAAATAGCTATGGACTGCTACGAAATATGGTGCGACTTACGTGAAAGCCATGCTGATCTTCAGTTTGCTGAGGCTGTTCACGACTACATGAATTATCTGAAATCTGACGGCCTCATCGCAAACTATCGCTTGACGCGTCGAAAGCTGGGATTTGGTCCCGCAGGAATGGGCGAATTTCATATCACCATTGAGACGGAGAACTTGAGCCAATTG
>CAISOI010000658.1 GCA_903886985.1 uncultured Chthonomonas sp. | reverse complement strand
TATTGTTGTTCAGCCATTGCTCTGATTCGTAACAGTTAATGAAGCGAACCAAGTACTTTTCTTGCTCTTCTTTGCTGGTTGCCCGAGTGATCTTGTCGGGAAGTAAAGGACCAAAATACGCAAGCGTCGAGCTTAGTTGAACCAAAACACCGACCGCAAAAAGCGGTACTACCCATCTCCAGCGTTTAGTAGACCGTTCGACGGCACTCACTCCAAATAACAGAAATGGCGGCAACATCGGTATTACGTATCGCACATATTGCATCGAGATCGACCAGACTAACAGCCAGCCTGCTCCGAATGCCAATAACCACACCTCATTTTGATTCAAAGACAATTTGTGTCTCGACGAGAAACAAAATGCCAGCCCTGCACAAGGCAATGCAAACCATAGAAATCCCAGATGGTTATGAAATCCAGGATCAAAATAGTCGTAATAGATGCGAGGTACGGTTTCCATCTCAAATGGGGCTGCAACGATGTTACGAACTCGTGCGACGGCAGAAGTATCTGTCCCGGTAGGCCGCACCATTGAGAGATCATCTCCCGCAGTCAATCGTGCTTCCTTCATCCCAAAAGCTTTTTGTGAGTCCGAATAGGCATCTGCTAGAGAAGTGTTCCAGTACTTGCCACCAAACACGCGATATGCAAAAGGGTAAATGGGATTGCCAGTCCACAACCACGATTTAACGTAAAAAGGCGATCCCACTAGTACTGCTGCCAACAAGTACCACCTGAACTGGGCGAACTTTACTCGCTGGACGAGAAGTAAAACGAGAATAATTGCAAACGGAACAATGGCAAGTGCTTTGGTGCCTAAAGCAAAACCCATAAACAGTCCGGCAAGACCGAGCCATCGTTGATCTCGACTTTGCCCGTACTCCATTGCTGCAAATGCGCTTAAGAGCACAAACAGAGATAGGCCAAGCTCAATGTACGCTGCACCCGCCTCCCAAATCACAATAGGTGTCAAGGCGAACACCATACCGGCAAGGTACCCAACGTTGCCATTCAGGCGTCTGGAGCCCTATGCAATCATTGCGCAAACGGTCAGTGCTCCGAGCAACCAATGAAACATATTGCTGAGAGCAAAACCATTCAGCAATAGTCCAATGGTGAATAGCATCTCAACGATAAAAGGAAAGTTTGAATGGTGATCTGTGGGCAGAAAGACGATTTTGTGGTGTGTCAGATAGATTTGCGGAGCCGCAAGATGATATGAAAGTGCATCCCATTCATGCCCACCCGGTGGAACAAAACAACTTAACAAGGCTGTTGCGCCGCACAGCGCAATTACCAACAGGCACACTATCTTCAGAATGCGATTGACGGGTTCAGCAGTAGGGTTCGCGCTCCGGCGTCGCTCTCTCAAATCGGCAATCGCCAATGGCAGACCCAATACCGCAAGGACAATCACGACAGAGAGAGCGATTCCCAGTCCCCTGATATCTAAAAGTCCTGCGAGCCCTACGAAAAGGATCAAGTATGCCAACGTACCTAATCCAATTGCAATTGAAGCTACCCAGTTGAGCGCAGCTGAAGGAAATGCAACACTGAAGAACGACAGGATTTTTCGACCAGAGAAGAGTGCGACAATTGCAACCAACAGCAATTCAACAATTGCAATCATAGATTCTCTACACTCGCACTCATTTTGAGATTTGTTCCTGTACCCTCGATAACAACGCGCCCCAATAGTTTTCCGAAACTGCCAGCCTGAACAATCAGTGTTTTTCCTACGGTCTCACCTGTTTCCAAGATAACATGCGTGTGCCCCCCGACAATCAAATCGATATCAGGACAACGTTCGGCAAGTTCTCGGTCTCTTGCAATACCGATATGGCTCAAGCATACGAGAAGGTCACAACCATTACGCAGTTCTGGAACCAATCTAGCGGCGGTTTCTAATGGATTGTCGAAAACATAGGATGATACCTTTCGAACGAGCATGCGTTCGGTAATCATCGGAACTGTTAATCCAAATACGAAAACCTTAAGTCCATCTAAATCCTGGTTAACTGAAGCGCACGTCGGGTTTGGAGTGCCGGGATCGATAGAACGAACGTTGGCGCACAAGACTGGAAAACCTGCGGATTTCAACTTTGCTTGAAATCCAATTGTAGAAAAATGAAAGTCGCGGTTGCCAACTGTCATGGCATCATAACCTGCGTCAGTCATTAATTCCATGATCGGCTCGCCGGAGCTATGGAAAGTAATGTTTCCTGCGGAACCGGCATCACCTGCATCTATGAGCAAGCCGCGAGAGCCAAGTGATTTACGAGCCAGTTTCAGTTTCAAGGATTGTTGTGGTGTTAGCTTTCCGTGAAAATCATTTGTATGTAAAATGGTGCGTATCAATGTGGAGATCCTACGCAGAATTGTCAGAGGATTTCATCGCCTCTGACAGGAATGATTCAACGGCACCTGTCCACCGGTCTTGCGCTTTCAAAACGGCGTCGATAAATTCTCTGACGGCTCCACGCCCACCCTCGCGCTCAGTGACGAAATCCACAAGTGCTTTTATCTCAACGCCTGCGTTTGCTGGAGCAAATTTCACGCCTGCAAGTGAAAATGCAGGAAGATCGTTCAAGTCATCGCCCATGTAAGCAATTTGCGACGATTCTAGACCATAGTTGACCATCAACTCACCCAACGGAACACTCTTATTGGCGACACCTGCATAGAGATGGGTTATAGATAGCTCCTCGGCTCGTCGCACCACTGCGTCACTTGTCCTACCGGTTATCCACGCAACAGGAAATCCTGACAAAAGTGCCAATCGAATACCTAATCCGTCCATAACATGAAAAGTTTTGGATTCTTCTGAGACACCAGAATAGCAGATGCCACCATCCGTCAAGACCCCGTCAACATCCATAGCGATCAATTTGACACGAGCCAATTTCGCCTGAACCGCTTCTG
>CAISOI010000657.1 GCA_903886985.1 uncultured Chthonomonas sp. | reverse complement strand
GTTCGGACTCGTGGTGTGCTGGCCGAAGGATGCCGATCCGCCGATACTGGTTCCAGTAATAAAGCAGGATTACCGCCCGCCGGAAGTGTTCGGATTGCAGCTGCAAAGCTTTCAGAAACTGCTGATAAAATTGCCTGGGAGTGGACCGTCATTGGGGAACGCAATTGGGGCTCGGTCTCGTTGGACGGGCTCACGGTGCGACTTTCGAAATCGTATCGTCTTAACGACAAATCCATAACCGGAGGAACGCATATGTGGTTAGTTGGAATGTCCGTAAGTAAATCTCATACGCTGGCTGACACCGGAGACATAAAGATTGATGTACGAGGATCAGACGGCGCCACAACATCAAGATCGATCTCAGTGAGTATGTCCGATTTGAGGTCGAGTGTTGTGGTGAAATTGAAGGATGACCGCAAAGTTGGATTGCCGGCGAAAGTTGATTTGGCGTCATTTGGTAGGCAGAATTTGGTTCTTGATGTATCGCAGTAGGGGAACCGTATTACTAATTAAGTGTGAGAGAGGGACTCATGTCAAAGGGTAGGAAGGCGGTTATTACAGCAGCAGGGCGAGGAACACGTATGTTTCCCGCAACCAGCACTATACAAAAGGAAATGCTGCCTTTGATGGACCGTGACGGAATTACAAAGCCGTCCATCCAGTTGATCATTGAAGAAGCTCTAGACAGTGGCATCGAGGAAGTGTGTTTGATTGTGAATAAGCACAATCGACACCAAATCGAACAACATTTCAGCGCAATCCCCGCGGAAGAGATCAAGCTGTTTAAAGGCAAAGATTGGGCGCTTCTGCAGGTTGCACGTATACAGCACATTGCATCAAGATTGACTATCGTTGAGCAGCCGTCGCCCGAGGGGTATGGACATGCAGTGTGGTGCGCAAAAGAATTTGTTGGTGATGAACCCTTCCTATTGATGCTAGGGGACCATATTTACACATCTAGTACCGATAAGCGATGTGCTCGCCAAATTATCGATGTGTTTGAGTCACATAGTTCAAGTGTGAGTGCCGTTCAACAAACCCCAGCGGAACTCTTGCACCTGTTTGGCACCGTACGTGGAAATTTGATAGAATCTAATCCACGAGTTTATGACATCGACCATATATATGAGAAACCACCGATTCAATACGCAGAGGAGAATCTGAGGGTCGAAGGGCTGTTGTGGGGGATGTATCTTTGCTTCTTCGGCATGCACGCCTTTACGCCCACCATATTTAATAGTCTCCAGTTTGCAATCGACAACAATCTGAGGGAAAATAACGAGATTCAACTTACGAGCGCACAAGAACGGCTGCGCCAGAGCGGAGAACGATATTTAGCGTTCGAAGCGATGGGTGAGAGATATGACATTGGAATTCCATTCGGATACGCCCAAACTCAGGCTGCCATGGCAGTCAATTCCATCTACCGTGAACAGATGCTCGCTGAGTTGGTAAGAATGCTTGCAATACCGTCCCGAACCATTCCAGAAGCATTTCGGGACCAGTAGAGGTCAAAAGTAGTTAGTTTAGTGACATTGAAGGAAGATTTAATTTGAACGTCTGGGACGAGAGCCGCATTGAAGCGGTAATTGAGGATTATCAAGAGTACGTCAATCCAGGTTTGGCAAGTCTGATGAAGTTTGCTGGATTCGGCGATGTGGAAGTAGAAGCCCAAGGTTGCTATTTACGGACGGCAAGCGGAGCTGAATACTTGGATTGTCTGGGTAGTTATGGCGTATTTTCGTTGGGGCATCGACACCCACACGTATGTGCCGCAGTTCATGCGCAATTGGACCAATTACCACTCTCTTCTCGAACGTTCTTTAATGAGAAGTCTGCTACTTTGGCAAAGAAATTGGCATCACTAGCACCTGGCAATTTGCAATTCACGTTTTTTTCTAATAGCGGTACTGAAGCAGTGGAAGCTGCATTGAAGATGGCGAGAGTCACAACAGGTCGAACAGATTTCATCGCTACAATAGGAGCCTATCACGGTAAGACCATGGGGGCTCTAAGTGCGACTGGGAGAGAAGTGTTTCGTCGTCCGTTCGAACCCCTTGTCCCCGGATTTTCCCATGTTCCCTTCAACGATTTCGATGCAATTGCAGCTAAAGTGTCGGATAGAACCGCGGCAGTAATCATTGAAGTTGTACAAGGTGAAGGCGGTATCATTGTTGCAAAACCGGGCTATCTGGAGGCAATCCGCCAACTTTGCAACGACAATAATATCTTATTAATCGTAGATGAAGTTCAAACGGGGCTTGCTCGAACGGGAAAGATGTTTGCGTGTGAGCATTACGGAGTAAATCCCGACATTATGACACTTGCAAAGGCACTCGGTGGGGGAGTTATGCCGATTGGTGCCACTATGGCGACGCCGGATGTTTGGAGCGGAACATTTGGCGGTAATCCACTTATACATACCAGCACATTCGGCGGTAATCCACTTGCTTGTGCGGCCGGGTTGGCTGCGCTAGAAGTCGTAGAATCGGAGGACCTATGTAGCGCCTCTGCCAAACGTGGAGAGCAGATGCTCGCCGGACTTCAACAACTTCAAGCAGAATTACCCGGTACAATTACTGAGGTGCGAGGGCTGGGGCTGATGATCGGTGTGGAATTTGCAGTCAAAGACGTTGCGGAATTAACCATAAATGGTCTTGCTAGACGTGGAGTGATAGCTGCTTATACACTCAACAATCCTAATGTCATTAGAATTGAACCTCCATTGATCATTTCTGAAACTCAAGTGCATACTGCGCTCGCCGCACTTGGTGAATCTGTCAGGGAATCGATAGAGATGCTGGAAGGGATGTAGCTAACAGTCCCATCCAGATTGACAATGTGGGATCTTTAGGCTGTCTCTTCCGAACTATCTTCTGGTGGAAGTGGCTTACGAAAACAAGCCATGTATTCCTTGTTCTTCGCGGTGACAGGCGCCTGCATGGTGCCGCGTACTTCCCAACCAAGGTCGGTGTTCGCAAAGTTGGTGATTTTGTGAAGCGATTGCTTTCGAGCTTCTGGATCTCGGACTACCCCGCCGGGACCGACTTTGTCACGCCCAGCTTCGAATTCCGGTTTGACCAACGCCAGTATATGACCACCCGGGCGAATTAAGGGAGCTACCGCTGGTAGTATCAGAGTTAAGGATATGAACGATACGTCAACAACAGCAATGTCAAATAAAGTGTCGAATTGTTCCGGGGAAAGATATCTCGCATTGACGCCCTCACGTAGTTCGACGCGAGGATCGGCTACTAGTTTTGCCGCTAATTGACCATGTCCCACATCAACAGCCACCACACGTTCTGCGCCACGTTGTAGAAGGCAATCCGTAAAACCGCCGGTACTTGCACCCACATCCAAGCATACTGACTTTGCGGCATTGATACGGAACATCTTCAGAGCCGCTTCTAACTTTAATCCGCCACGACCAACGTAAGCTAGAGCTTCTCCAGTGACAACAATGTCAGATTCCGTATCAACTCTCTCGCCAACTTTTTCTATCGTCTGACCGTTTACCACCACAAGACCAGCATGAATAAGCATCTGAGCGCGCTCTCTACTTGGCGCAAGACCCCGCTGTGTAACTAATTTATCAATTCTTTCCATTTACCCCATCCCTATAGACAACAAGAGGGCGGACTGAAAATAAATTCCAGTCCGCCCTCACTAAATTGCACGATAGATTATAGGTTCGCGGTATCTTTCCCAACTGACCTTTGCAGTGCATTTATATGCAAACCTGTTGTCATCAGCCACGAAATAGATCTTTGAACTTCTTCCAAATCCCCTTCGATATCGACTTCTACAAAGCCGTAGTCATCAGCAACCTGCGCTCGGCGAATGTTAGTAACAACATCAAAGTCATGTCCCAATCTGTATAATATGGGCTCTTTGACTTGATCACCGGTTCGGGTATTAATCTGGACCGTAATTACTGGCATTTGCGCGGGTTTCCTCCGGATATCTAAAAAGCACTATCGAATCTGATTAGTATTATACCCGCTCCGAGCTAACTTGTCCCACCTGCGATTGCGGGGACTATAGAAATCGTGTCTCCGTCTTTCACTTCTGTCTCTTTGCCGCTTAAGAATCGAATGTCTTCTTCGTTGAGATAAACATTTACGAATTTGCGGAGATTGCCTGCATCATCAGTTATTCTCCCTGCAAACCCTGGAAATTGAGCATCCAAGTCAGCAACGACACTAGCGATAGTGCCCGCGGAACTGTGAACGGTCTCCTGCTCTCCAGTTAATTTCCTTAATGGTGTTGGTATTAGTACATTTACTGCCATGATTCTTCCTTTCGAACTAACCTGCGGTGGTCGCGATTAGTTTTTCTGCGCGTAGAGCGGTATCTAACGAAGACAAGTTTGCCTGAATGAATGTAGGTCGACCCATATGGTCTGCAACCGCTTCTTGAGTCTTCAAACCATTTCCAGTGATGGCAATCACCACGATGTCGTCCTTCCCAAAATGCCCTTCTTGAGCCAGCTTTTGAGTGACAGCAATAGTAACTCCGCCAGCGGTCTCAGTGAAAATACCTTCTGTGCGGCCCAAAAGTCGGATTCCTTCGATAATCTCGGGATCCGTGACATCGGCAGCGGCTCCGCCACTACGCCTTACTGTCTCAGCAGCAAAGTACCCATCTGCAGGATTACCAATTGCAATCGATTTTGCAATTGTATTAGGTTTGACGGGACGCATTACCTCCGAACCACTTGTGATCATGGATGTGATGGGGTTGCAACCTGTTGCTTGAGCGGCATACATTTTGGTAGGGACGCTATCGATAAGTCCGATCTTGTGGAATTCGTTAAGTCCTTTATAGATCTTCGAAACTAAACTTCCACCTGCACACGGTACAACAACATGGTCTGGTGCCTTCCATCCCAATTGCTCTGCAATCTCATACCCAAATGTCTTGGATCCATCGCCATAGAATGGTCGAAGATTTATGTTCACGAAAGCCCACCCATACTTATCACCTGCTTCGGCACAAAGTCGGTTCACTTCATCATAGTTTCCGGACACAGCGAGTACGTTTGTTCCATAGACCAAGGACGCCAGAATCTTGCCTTGTTCCAAATCCGATGGAATAAATATATAGCTTTCCAACCCCGCAGCGGCAGAATGTGCAGCGACTGAATTTGCAAGATTTCCAGTTGAAGCGCAGGCAACGGTCTTGTAACCAAATTCAATAGCCTTGGTCAGTGCAACGGAAACAACGCGGTCCTTAAAGCTCAATGTCGGGTGATTAACACTGTCATTTTTGATGTACAGATTGTTCAACCCAAGCACACGTCCTAAGCGGTCCGCCTTGAGGAGGGGAGTATAACCGCAATTTAGACCAACAGTTGGTTCTCCGTCGATTGGAAGCAGTTCCTTATATCGCCACATACTTTTGGGACCCGCTAGGATAGTCTCTCGAGAAACTTTAGTTGCAATGGCTTCCAGATCATATTGCAATTCGAGCGCACCGAAACAGAGCTCACAAACGTGTACCGGTGCGATGGGATAGTTCTCACCACATTCCCGACACTTCATTCCCAAAACGTTCGACATATTCATTCTCCTTGCGGCTCGAAAATCGAGCAATCAAACTCTGGCGAAACACTATAAAAACAAAAAAGCCCCTCGTCGAGGCGACAAAAGAGTCGCTCAGGACGAGAAGCTATTCCACGTGGTACCACCTGATTTCTACTGCATCCTCACGGCTACAGCCTCAGCGGGTGCTGGCCGTTCCGTACGGTATCCCGTCGAACGAGCATATCGCTCCACACCCTAACCCTGTAACGGGAGCCCCCCGACGACACCTACTTAGTCAATTGCGATCTGATTTACACAGAATCGAAATACTGTTGGGCAACGCAGCTCAGAAGCCATGTTCACTCAAATTCCGTTTGTCGGTTCTCAGCATCCCGACTCTCTGTGAAACAGTCTATATGAGCTACTCGTCTTCGTCCAAGCCATTCAAAATGACAATTAGGCTATATTGTGGCGACTTCACTCACGAAAGTCAACCATCTTCGTATGACATATATGAGTGAATTCCCTGAAAGCGGAACCAAATACTTGACACTTGAGCGTATTTTTGATAGTCTAACAGTGCTATACTCATACTCTTGTAGTGCTTCAATGGCGAAATATGTGAATTGTGTTCAACTTTGATATAAAGGTAAGTACATCTTTGAAGTTGTGTAAAACAATTAGCTTAACATTTTGGTCCTTGATGTTGCCATTCGCGTGCCTAGCGCAATCCCCCAACATGTCAGATGCTTTTAAAGATGTCGACAGAATGCACTGGGCATATTCGGTTGCCGAGCAATTACGTTCCCACAATGTTATTGCGGGCTACCCTCAACGATATTTCACCGGAGGCATGGCACTAACGCGCTATGAGTTTGCCTCCGCCATCGAGAACTCCTTACACCGGTTTCATTCAGGGGATTGGAAACAGTTTGATGCAACGCGCATCCTTGTTCCAGACGGTATTACGCCAAACGATCTCAAGCTGTTGAAACGGATGTCCGACGAATTTCGGCTTGAGCTCACAATGATCACTGGTGCATCTGATGTTCCCAACCAGGTTGTTGACCTTCTAGTTCAACGAGCCAGAACATCTAAGGTCAATGCCCCAAATTCGATTCAATCAAATACCCAGCTAAACAACTCGTTTACTCTTGGAAACTCACGCAGCCTTTTGAAGCCACTAGGCAGTGAAAGGTCACCTTACTCAGTTAATGACGTTGAGGGATTGGGTCTTCGCAAAGGATTTGGTACAGTTAATCCCTTAGATGGTAACAAATACGTTCCGCTATCGTTTGTGAATTCGAGTACTGGCATTTCCCTTGGCATGTTCAATAATCTGTCCTTTATGACTCCATTTCGGACTCGTAACGAAGGATATTTCTCTGATAGTTCTTCCAATCTCTTGCATGGTGTGAGGGCGACTACTAACTTGGGCAGCGTGGGACTTGAAGCATTTAGTGGCACACAGTCAACTGTAGAACGGCAGCTATCGACGCTTTTTTCGCTAGGTGACAATCAAGTCGGTATTAGACCAGCCGAAGCCACAGGGTCAATACTAGATCATTTGACTAGTTTCAGTGCGGGAATAGGGAGTTCTGACAAAAACAGCCATTTAAGGTTGACTGCGATTGAAGCATCTACAGGCAAGAATTCATCCCCAAATTCTCTTGTGAATTCCGCGTTAGTATTAGGCACTGATGCTCACCTCAGATCAAATGCATTTTCCTTGAATGCAGATCTGCGTACCTCCTCTACGGGACAAGGAAAGTTGGATTCGACCTCTGGACTCGCCGATTATAGCAGTGCCTTTGATGGATCCCTAGGAATCAATTTCGGCTCGATTAGCCTTGCAGCAGGGTACCGTTATGTCGATCCTCTCTTCTACTCACCGGGTTTTTGGGGACGCATCGGAAGTTGGATAAATCCGACCAATGTTCAGGGGCCAACCTTTCGGGCAAACGTCGACCTACTTCCAGGTTTTGGTATCAATGTCGGCGGTGATTTCCTTTCCGGTGTGAAGGACCGATCATCCCTCGGTGGTCTTTCCAGCGGGGATGATATTAACCGAGTTTTGGTCGGTTTGCGGTGGGACGTTGGCAAAAATGTGCGAACTACCATTGACTGGGAAGGCGTCTATTGGAAGCTCGATCCCACTCGATCAGCAGCCTCATTGTCATCTTCAGGGCAACATCCGACGGAACGCTACATAACTCTCGGTACTGGATATTCACTTTCCAACTCTACGTTGTTCAAGTTGAACTACACACTGGGTGATTTGGGAACAAGATACGGATCTAACGCAGGTGGACAGTCAACTTTGTTTAACTCGTTCAGTGGTCAGGTTTCGGTAAAATTCTAAACCGTTGGTGTAATCTCGATCCTTTCACCTAGTTTAGACGTAAACCCGTCGGGAATGGCAAAGTGTCCCGACACAACCGTGCCTGCTTTTAACCACACTCCTTCGCAAATAGTCGTTCCAGCACCCACAAGG
>CAISOI010000656.1 GCA_903886985.1 uncultured Chthonomonas sp. | reverse complement strand
CTGTCTGCCGGGTTGATTGGATCAGGCATATACTCCTATGTAAGTGGAACTTACGTTCTCGATTTCAAATTGTCACCGTGGAAGGGTTACTGGGTAAAGGCGTATCAAAACGTCAGCCTGCGAATCGACCCGACGACGGACGGATACGGTCGAGGAGTGAGAAGTGTTTCTGCTCCAACAAGAGCCGTCCTTCAAGGTGGTACGGGTTGGTCTGTGAACCTTTCGGTAAGTGTCAACGGATTGAAAGATCCAGACAACTATTTCGGGGTTAGTACAGGTGCGGCGGATACGTTCGATCAATATAAATCCGAAAAACCGCCCGTGTACGGTCAAGATTATGCGCAGCTCAGCTTTATCCATAATGACTGGGGTAGATCCTCAGGAAACTACGGTGTTGATGTTCGCTCCAATTCGGCATCGACGAAATCATGGACATTCGCGGTAGCAAGCAGTGTCAAGAATGGTAAAGCGGTTGTCACATGGCCGAACGTTGCATCTGTAGACAGGCACACAAACCTTGTCGTAACGGACATTGCAACTGGTCAAACAATGGATATGCGAAACTCCAGCAGCTATGCATTCAATACTGGTGCAGACGGTGCAACGAGACAATTCCGCATTGATGCAATTCGTGCAGATGGTACAGCCCTAAGGGTGTCTAATATCATCGCACGGCAGACGTCTAGCCGAGCCCCAGGTGTTGGTATATCCTTCAACCTCAGCTCTTCTGCAAACGTTGACATTCGAATTCTGGACGCTTCCGGAAATCAAGTACGTAGGGTTTCTAGTAGAGCAACCCGCGCTGCTGGAATTAACGAAGCAACTTGGGATCAAAAGAATGATCAACAGATAAATGTCGCCAGTGGTGTATACTCTGTGGAAGTTAAAGCACAGTCGCCAGATGGTCGCACAAGTGTCCGACAGATGGGAACAGTAGTAATAGTTCGCTAGTTATCAAACCCGGCGCGGCTCAATGGTGGGGCCGCGCACGGGGTTATGTAGTGCGATGTAATCTGAACAGTCTGGTAACAGGCATAAAGCGACATCGTGCAAGTAATACTTAAACCTCACCAGGGAGGAAATTCCAGAGTGAAACGGATCAGGAATAGCAGGGCCGCCCAATTTGTGAGCTGGGTGTTGACCGTAGTTATGACGCTTCCGATGATTACGGGAGTGTTCGGATCACGCGCAGCATTGGCCCAGGGCACAGCAGCAGCAGGCGGTAACTTGCTGACCGTCATTATCATCGACTTTCCCAACAAGTCTTCTGTTGGTGGGGAAGCCCTCGGCCGCTATGCAACAGACGCGGTTGCAGTGGAATTGGTTTCGTCGGCTCGATACGACGTCATCAAGCGCGACGACGTATTGCGCACTGCATCTGAATTAGGTTTCCGAGCACCTTTTGATAAGACGCAACTAAGTCGAATTGCACAACAACTCGGCGCAAATGCAATTGTCACAGGTGAAGTCAATTACGTAAGATCAGACTCAAAAAAGGGTGCTGATAAAAACGTAAGCGTTGGAGTTAAGGTTCGAATTACGGACGCATCCTCTGGCGAACTTCTAAATGGTGCCGCTAAAGTAGGTACTGCATTCGCAAAGCCGGGACTTTCTGACACTGACTTGTTAGCTCAAGAGGCTGTGTCGAAATCTGTGGTGGCGGGCGTTAAGTCTATTGTAACTTTTAGTCTTCCCGAAGGGATTATTCTAAGTTCAGTTGGCGACGCTGGTAATCTACAGGTGTTAATCAACCGCGGTTCCCGAGATGGCATTGCCGAAGGTATGGAATTAATCGTTCTTCGCGATAAAGTGCGCGTGGGTCGCTTGCGTGTAGTAAAAGTGTTGCCTACGGACTCAGAGTGCGTTCCGCTCGACAATATTCTAGGACTGCGTCCTATGGACAAAGTCAGCGCGGTCTTTCCAATGCCAGACTTTGATAGTCGATCAGGTGGAGAAGTATCTGGACACAGAAATGTTAACAGTAATCCATTGAAATCCATTGGTCAAATTCTACTCGTGGTCGTCCTGGGTGCGGTTGTATCCTCGGCAATTAAGGGTGGTGGTTCCGTTACTAACATAACTGCCGAACCAGGTATCAATGGCTCCGCTCCGGTGGTTGTTCTCACTTGGAAAGACAACATGTTTGGTGGCGGTACTGTGGAGTATCACATTTGGAGAACTGGCGGAGCGAACAGCAACCCGTTCAATTTCAGTGGTTCACCTTCAGCAGTTGCGCAATTATCACATGGTTATATTGATCAGGCTGCACCGTTCTTCTTCTGGGACGGTACGAGAACATTCCTACAGGCTCCGATTAACTCGGGTAACAACAACGGTAATGGAGGCGGTACGAATAGCGGCGCAACAACCGTCACGCCTACTGCTGGTACTGGATTGGGTTTCGTAACGGGTCAATCGTATATCTATCAGATCTCCGCTATAGTCAATCGTAATTCTAGCAATGGTAGCAACAATAATGGCGGCCACGCACGCATTACCGTGCGCACATTTTCATACATGTTCAGCAGACGACACTGCAGCAGCAAATCATGATTCCCTCTATGCGTATCGGTGTCTCATGTTGCATGTGT
>CAISOI010000655.1 GCA_903886985.1 uncultured Chthonomonas sp. | reverse complement strand
GGCACAAATTAGTGCATACTCACGCGAATTAATAGCGAGGTCACCGGCCCATTTGGGCATCGGAGGGATGAGTTTCAGATTGTATCGATTTTGGTTAATCCCATTTGGTATTACGTCGCACCGCTCTGGTTCAGGCAATATACGAGTTAGCTGGTCGATTTCGGCAATGCTGTTTGGCAGCCATCGCGCCGATAGTTCGAGAACTCGTCTTTGCTTAGCACGCATTTCTTGATAATATGACCGATTCTTTCGCCATCGTTCGAAGAGACTTGACGTCATATCGATGCCAATGAGGTTTTTAAGTGCGGTCCACTTAGGGTTATGGAACATTCGCTGCTCGAACTCGTTGTCCCAGAAAATTGTCGATAGGACAATTGGTCGGCCTGATAGCTGGGCTTTTTCCGCCTCACCGAGCGTGAAATCAATAGTGGCAAGATTGAAAAGATGAATGGCGTTATAACGTGAATATTTCTCGACTGACTGCTCGCCAACCACCTCATCGACCTCCACGCCGAGCCTTCGTAGTGCGGAAGCGGTATGGATCAATTGAACGGTATCTCCGCCCATCTTGTCGTAGGCATTTGGGCGATTGACCATCAGGATTTTCATTTGGTTCATGATCACTTTTCGGTACTACAACATCGGAATTTGGTGCCACCTCTTTGGAACAATAATCGAATTGTAATTTGTGCCTGTTCTTGTGAAACTAAGTTATAGTAGTAAGTGATCTGGTACCATTTCACATGTTTGTTCAGGTAATAGATGCTTACTTACAACGCCACAACGTCATTGGGAAGGCTTGATTACTTATTGTGAACTAGAAACACAATCAACATAGCCTTCCAAGAGTATCCTAAAGACCCAATTTGTGGGATGGTATAGTCAAGAACGTTAGCTATTGAATTTTCATTGTACTTCGACAGATTGACCAATTACAATTCCATATGAAATCAAAGACGCTGAAATTAATAGAGAAAACAGAATGTATGTTGTGTAAGTACTGCAGGATTAGCGAGGTGAAATCATGATTTCCCAAACGGCAGAATATGCATTGAGGGCAGTGACGTATCTTGCTACACATATGGATAACCCTGCTACGGCGCAGCAAATATCGGATGCAACTCTAGTACCGGTCCCATACCTATCAAAGGTTTTACAAAGTCTTGTGAAGTCCGGTATTGTTCGATCCCAACGGGGACTTCACGGTGGATGTTCTTTGACAAAGACACCCGAGGAACTCACCATCTTTGAAATTATCGATGCCGTGGATCCATTGAAACGGATTAAATCTTGTCCTCTTGGAATCGTCTCTCACGGTAAAAATCTATGTCCCTTGCATCGGAAGTTAGATGACGTGTACGCGGAGACTGAACGAAGTTTCAAATCGACAACACTCGCAGATATTTTGAACGAACCCACTGCCAGTACTCCTCTGTGCCCAATGCCTTCAAAGTAGTTAGGTTAAAACGATTACTGACTTGGTTGTTTATATGTAAATTGGATAAGTAGATACAGAACTCTTGAAAAACTATGATAGGTTGGGTATATTTCACTAGAGAACATGCAAGAAGAATTCTTGTAGCAGAACATCTTTTGATACATAATGTGAAAACTATCCAACCAGAGGGAACAATCATGTCAACAAGTTTATATGAGAGCATTGGCGGACAACCAGCAGTAGACGCAGCGGTCGACATCTTTTATCGAAAAGTACTGTCGGATGATCTTATTTCAGGTTTTTTTGATGATGTTGATATGGAACGACAAGCGGCGAAACAGAAAGCCTTTCTAACTTATGCCTTCGGTGGACCAGCCCATTACACAGGGAAAGATATGCGAACTGCACACGCTCATCTGGTGGCCCGTGGATTGAATGAAAGTCATTTTCAGGCAGTAGCAGGACACCTCAAATCCACGCTTGAGGAATTGAATGTTCCGAAAGAGTTAATCGATCAAGTGATGGCTATTGCTGCGTCTACTCACGATGATGTTTTAGGTCTCTGAGGTTAGAGTGCCAGTCGTCAAATATGAAGGCACAAACTATCCAATAGAATTAGGGGAAAGCGTCCTAAGCTCCCTCCTGAATGGTGGGGTGGACGTTCCCAATTC
>CAISOI010000654.1 GCA_903886985.1 uncultured Chthonomonas sp. | reverse complement strand
CTTGGTTCACGGTCTTTTTGTGCATTTTAGCTACGCAGATGTAGCCCCATAACCCTTCCGTAAGTAGCGAACTTTTCTATACCATTCCTGAACATGAGACCCATTTAGACTCTCATAGCGATCCGTATGGCCACTTTTCGAACGGGGTACATCCTTCCCTTGGCTGTCCGTCTGGCTTATCACGGTTCAATCGACCGATTGAACCGTGAAGCACGATCGGCTGAGCATTTTTAGGGTTCCAATCCTTGTAGTGGAAGTTCGGTGCCGTCTCTAGTAGTTACGTATCCCACAGATTTTTCTTCTCCTGTTTGTTATGTGGCCGATTGTCGATACGCAATACTGGGTAGACCACACCGTCGTCCGACGCAGATGTACCGGCGACGGCACTCCAAGTTCGCGACTGTCCCTTCTTGGATGATTGCCAAATATCTGCGAATACTTCCTGCTGAAGGACGGTGGGCTCTCGCAGACAAAGCTCTTTTAAGCAATCTATCAACATTACGCCGCGAACAGGATCAGGGGGAGATCTGAAAGGGAAGCATTTTCTTTGACGACGACTGATGGTGAGCATTGCGTAGGTCATTCTTTTGGTGGACAAAGAATCTATGACAATAGAGCACGCAGGTGCTTACTGATCAGAATTCTAACAGGATTTATATCCTTATCCCCAAAGTGAGTGCCTTATAGTCCTCAAAATGGCTGTATAGTTATTGCCATGAAGTCATAGAGACTTCTGCTTAGCCCATGAGGGTAAGTATCGAAGGAGGGTCCTTTTGAAAAGTCAGCTCGTACGATTAGTCACACTTTGTTCGGGTCTTGCGTTCGCCGCAACGGCGCTTGCTACGGTATGGCCTGTGCATTATTGGCCAATGTGTGGTTCAAAGGGCAGTTGCAGCCTGGGCACACATAGCCAAGTTGCGTGTAGCAGTTGCTGTGCGTCAAAATGCGCTGGCCATGGTTCGTGGGTGAGCAGTTGCCAAGAATGTTGCTCCCGCATGTACCATGGTGGTGTGTCGAAGTGTGGCTTCCACTAGACAACCTGTTATGAAGAGACCGTATGCAGTGTCCATCATACTTGGAGTGTCGATTGTAAGCGGACTTCTGGGCTGGCTGGTTTTCCGGCCCAGAAGAGCTAACGCCGTTGAGAAGGTCTATAGCAATTTTGCACAGCGCTTCGGCTTTGATAAATCGTGGTCAATAAAGCTTGGATATATCGTTAAAAGCGCAGCTGGGCGGCGTTGCGGTGAGATCACAGCGTCGGATTATCAAGAGGTATACAAAGCTTTAGGGACAGGGGTCCCAGAGGCGCAAAGACGTGGAATTGGGGTAATCATCAATTGTCCGCCTCCCGACAAAGGTACATGCTACTCCAAGGTGAACGCGGTTGCCCAAACTGGGAAGACGGTGAATATCCAAAATTGGGCCTATGGGACTCTGTGGAATTTGTGGCCTGACAAACGCGATGAGATTCGACGAGAGGCGGCGGAAAGTAAGTTTCCGGAAATCGCTCAGGAGGTGAGCCGTTGGCCAAACGGACCTGTAACATACTAAGCGCAGGGTTTACGCTAACCGAGGTATTGATCGTGATCGCCATCACCACTGCGCTCGCTGCGTTGTTGATGCCCGTTATCGCATCAGCAAAGGTGAATGGTTATAAGACGTCTGCCACGTCAAACCTAAAGCAGACATTCGAATCGAGCAGTCTATACTCCAGTGACTATGATGACCGCGTGCCATACGCGGTCGACGAGTGTGAATGGCGGGGCGGTTGTACTTCTCTCTCGGATCCTGCCTTTTGGCAAAGCATTCAGAAGAATCACACCCCTTCGTTCTCTCTGGCACTCCAGCCATATGGTTTCAAAAGAGTTCTCTTCAGAATAGAAGCCGGTCGAGGGCCGCAAGACTATGAAGCTACCAGCTCAAGCTATGTCTATATGTTGCGCCTGTCATCCGCGTCATTACAGCCGCTCGAGAGCCATGGTTGCCTTTACTTTACAGAACGGCAACCGAACTTTTGGAATGGTGGGCAGAATGACAACTGGTTGCAGCCGGGCGAGCGTTGGTTGACTCTTTACTTTGGCGGACAGGTTAGATACGCGCTGTATCCGGATGTTTATGACAGAGCTGAGGACTGTTTAGCTTACAAGTGAGTACAGATCTTCTTCCAGAAACTGCTTTCCGAAAGCTTCAGTGGGGACTAGTAGGCATGACCTCAATTGTGGTCCTGATTATTTGCGCGTGGCAGACCGTTCACGAGCGCTCGGAGACAGGAGCTGTGCCGCTTCCACGCGCTGACTATCAAAATGCCCTCAGAGGAGCTCGATTTGTGGTTGGTGATGAGAATCGGCGATTCTGCGTGATAGAGTTCTTTGACTACGAATGTGCGCCCTGCAGGTTAATTGTGCCGAAGGTGCGAGCGATGGTTCTATCTAGTCAAGGGAAAGCCTCTCTTGAAGTACGCAACTTCCCGTTGCGTATGCACCCACATGCCCTCCAATTGGCGCAAATTGCGTGTGTTTTAGACCGGACCGACTTCGAAGCGTTCGATTCGAAAGCAATTGCGTTGGAGGGCAAGGAGCTTGATAGGCTGCTGGACTCATGGCATGAGCAGCTCAACAAAGATCATCCGGCATGGTTAGCTGAAGCCCGGGTGAAGCTGGAGTTGGAAAATCGGCTAAGAGCCCAGTTGGCGGTTCGCAGTACGCCTTCGTTCTTCGTATTCGATCACCTTAAAGGGATCATGTACAAGTGTCCCACATTGGACGCAGTGCGGTCTGTTATCTCAAGTGCATAAAGTGACTTACATGTTTGTACGAATGCCTCCCATCAGAAAAAGGTCCGATCCGGTAGTGGTGGCTCCGAATTACTCGTAAATGGGAACGCATACTGTCTTTCAATCCGCCCTTCGCTATGCTGGCATTCCCGTCGGCAAGGCGATTTTGGCTCTAGATCCCAATAGTATTAGTGGTCTGTTGATGATCGGTATGGCAAGTGCCATGCGAGGGGATTATCCCCTCGCTGAAAAGTCGCTTGCTCGTCTCTTGGAACTTGATCCGGATACTATTCATGGCCGTCTTTGGTTAAGTCGTATTGCGGTGGGGACTGGGCGCGTGGCTGACGCCAAGCAGTGGGCATCCGAAGCGGCCAGCCTCGATCCTCACAATAAACTCGTTCAAGACCAAATGGCTGAGTGTGATGTAGTTGCGTCTCAGTTCGTAACCCTCCAATTCTGTGAGCAGACTGCAGCAGCGGCTCCCAGGCCATCTTCTGTCCGATTTGGTCTCGGGGTTGCTCTAATGGGAATGGGTCGTACATCTGATGCAATTTGGATACTGGAACAAGTGGTCGAACAGGATCCGGTTTATATGCCAGCAATCCAAGAGTTGCTCAAAATCTACACAAGTTCGGACGACCCACAGAATGTGATCCGAATGGCCAAAATGGCCGTAGAGGTCGCTTCTGAGCCTTCGACACTGGTTGACTTAGCGTTTGCATTGATCAGCAGCGGGCGGCAAGACGAAGCTGAGGCTTGCCTAAGTACGGCGACTGCCTTGGGGCCTCATAACCCTATTGAGATGGCGCAGTTAGGGTTCATCAACCAGGTACTCGGTCGCATTGAGGAGGCAACTTGCTACTTCAAGGCCTCGACGGAGGCGCGGCCAAAACAGGGTATGTCCTATTACTGGTTATCGCAGTCTAGAAAGATGACAGAGGAAGATCGCCCGCGAATCGATAAAATGAGGGCAGTTTTAGCGGATCCCACGTTGCACGCGTCAGCACGCGAGAGCCTGACATACGCGCTTGGAAAATCGCTCGAGGACCTGGGGGACTATGAATCCGCCATGAGGTATTTCGAAGAGGGGAATCGGCTTAGCTACAAATCGAAGTTTGGTATGAAACCCTACGACATACGGGAAGACGCTGCTTTCTTGGACGGGTTGGAAAAGCTAATGAGTAAGGAGCCGCTTATGCAACACGAGATTTGCAGCAATATCTCCCCGACGCCGATCTTTATCGTCGGCATGATCCGGTCTGGAACGACCCTGATGGAGCAGATACTATCGTCGCATCCCAAAGTTGGCGCAGCTGGGGAACAGTCATTCTGGGCAATCCATCGTGAAGACATCCGCGGGGATAGCGCACTTGACTTGGATCAACTGAAATCACTTTGCGAGGAATACTGCGAGATTCTTAAGGGATTTGGAGATCG
>CAISOI010000653.1 GCA_903886985.1 uncultured Chthonomonas sp. | reverse complement strand
CAATCCCCCACCAAAAGTCCTGACTCACCATAACGCTTGTAACCGGTCTGTAAGGGCATGATCACTTTACGTCCACCATGGGCAGGGTTGCCTCCCACAATGTTGGCATTGAGCTTTTTAACATCGAGGACATCGGCATACGGTGTATCCGATATAGATTTACCGGAGTATTTGTTCAGCTCTGGCTTTACATCAAAGCTCTCAAGGTGGCTCAATCCGCCGCAGAGAAATATCCAGATAACAGACTGCGCCTTCGGAGTAAAATGTGATCTTCCATCGGGCGAAGTTCCGGAAGGCGCATTTGTATCTGCCTGCGCAATTCCGTCACGAAACAACATTGAGGAGAGCGCGAGCCCCGTAAATCCCATGCCAGTGTCCGCAAGGAAGGAACGCCGGGTAATACCCTGGCATCCACTGGAATTGCCGCCAACTGAATTATCTATGTTCTTACTCATATTGCTCTCTGACAAACTCTATTCGCTATCGAATCGTTACAAAATCATTATGGTTAAACAGCACTAGCGCGAGACTCTCCAATGAGTGCATCTTTGGATCAACAGATGCCTTTGTTAAGTCTGGTTCTACAGGTTTCTCCACCGCCGCATTCCGCACACCGAACTTGCGCTGCTGTTCTTCCAGAAAACTCTTACAAGCGTTGACCTCGTCATTGGTAGCTTGCCGAGCCAGAATACCAATAAACAGTTTCTTGATGATCGCCGAGACATCCTGCACACCCATATTTTGTTCGCGCGCAATCTTTCGGGCAAGGGTTACAGTTAGCGGGCTGTTTGCCATTGCGAGGGCTTGCTGGGGCATTACCGAGACTTTTCGCTCGTAGCACTCTGTCACACTGGGTCCATCGAAAATCTGTAGGAACTCAACATCTTTTTCTGCCGCATGTCGCAAGTAGATGCTACGACGGCGAGACGTTAGTCCTAAACTGTTGTCAATTTCCGCTCCACCTATCGTTTCGTCTAACATTCCTGCGGAATACAATACGTTGTCTCGAACAAGCTCGGCCTCCAAGCGACGCGAATTGGCACGCCACAAGTAGATGTTGTCTGGATCAACTTTGGCATTGATGGCGTTCGCGGTTGTGAAGCCAGAGGCCATTTTATAAGCAGCGCTGGTGACCATTAACCGGTGAAGAGGCTTCATCTGCCATCGATTTTGCATCAGTTCACTGGAGAGCCAATCCAAAAGTTGCGGGTGTGAAGGCTGTCTCCCATTCCTGCCGAAATCACTCATGCTGGGCACAATGCCGACGCCAAAATGCCGCATCCACATCTGATTAACCGCCACACGTGCTGTAAGAGGGTTTGAATTCGCCGTCAGCCATCTGGCAAAAGCCAATCGACGCCCAGTCGATACAGCAGGACCTGTTGTGGCATACCTCGGAGTAAATGCAGTTGTCAAAGGCTTTTGCATCTCCGCCACCGCTGTCAATTTTGACTTTGTGGCGGAGTCCAATTTAGCTTTTGCTGCTACGAGATCCGCCTTCAACTTCGCCACTGTATTGCTTTTCGCGGTCTCAGCGGCGGTAAGGCTCAGTTCATTTGCTTTAACCAGTATCAGACTTGCAAAGACATCCCGTTCTGCAAGGGCGATCGCCTCTTTTCGCTGAGCGACGGTTGCGGCGGTTGCGGTGGCAGTCCATTCTGATCCCGTTGTCTTGCCAGCATCTTCTAGTTGCTCAACCGCTAACAAAGCCAAAAGTGAGGCATACTTGGCTTCGGCAACCGACATTTCCAATTTCAATGGTTCAAGTTTGTTAGTGTCTATCACTCGGGAGGACTTAAACTGTTCATATGCCGCGCGAGCCGATTTCCGAACTTCATCCAAGGATTTCACTGCTTCCGCGGTTTCAAACGCTCGGCGTTCTGGAGCCTGAAAGTCTCTAGGGAGAGCAACCGGCTGAATATTCAGCGCTCCGCCAATGGAAGTTGGAACTGCTGGCTCAATAGCAATCGAATTGTCTGGATTACGTTCATCTCCCCTGATAAACAGATGGGTCACTGCCTTGGGGTCTGCATCTACAACGTGGACAAGACCGTCTTTCTTGGTGTCTTGCTGACCAGGGACATGCATAATCCGCACGTTGTGCGGCTCAAAGATGGCACGGAGTTTGTAATAGTCCACCTGCGAAATGGGGTCGTAAACATGGTTGTGGCACTTGGCGCAATGAACCGTTAGACCCAAAAAAGCTTTGGAAGTGTGGTTAACTGTATCCTCGAGCCACTGTTCCCGACTAAGCAACTTGTAATTCCGTGCCAGAAATCCAGTTGCGCGCAGGGCATCGGTATCCTCGGGACACAATTCATCGGCTGCGAGCATTTCCTGAACCATTCGATCGTAGCCTTTGTCGAGGTTGAGGGACTCTACAATCCAATCGCGCCACCGCCAAATGTGTGGCTGGCTGTCCCGTATTTGTCCGCCATCGGCCCAGCCTGCCCAGTCCGAATATCTCCACACGTCCATCCAGTGCCGCCCCCACCTCTCCCCATACCGCGGGGAGGCAAGAAGTCTGTCAACGACTTTGTCGTATGCGCGAGGAGAGCGATCATCCAGATAGGCTTGAATCTCAGCCGGAGTTGGCTGCAATCCTGTAAGATCAAGTGTCACCCGTCGGAGCAGAGTCGTTTTATCTGCTTCCGGTGACGGTTTCACGTTATGCGAAATACGCTCAATTGCCAAGAAGTGATCGATTGGATTTGAGTATGATGCTGTCCGGACAGCAGGAATTTGAGGTCGTCGGACAGTCTCAAAGGGCTCCCAACGATAAGACGATAGGAACTTTGCAAATTTGGACCGCAATTCTGGCGATGTGGCAATCTCGCTCGCAGTGGGCTTATCTGTGGGGTCTCCGGGAAGATGCCCGAGCAACAGTTCAGTCTCGTTGTCGATACCGTCGCCATCGGCATCCTCTCTGGCAATCAACTTCAATCGCGTTGGAATATCGGTCTTCTTACCTGCTTTGCGCAATTCGTCTCCAAGGAGCGCAAGCCTTTTGCCAAACGCATTGTGCGGAAAAGAAGCTAGAGTTGCGTTTACGCCCGGTGCCGAAGCCACAACGTGACAGGTTACACAATTGTCGAGTTTGCGAGGAAGGTACCTGCCGTAATATCTTGTAAATGCCAGCTTATTGGCGGCGTTGGCACCTGATCTCAGCGGTAGGATCAATCCTACTCCCGCAGCGATCAATGTGGAAAGCAACATCAATTTTTGATTACAAGTTTTCATTTTCTGTTTCAATCACTGCCTTTGTGATTATAAAGAAAGTGCGACGTAATGTAATGCTCGTTTATACATTATGCTGTGTTGTTGATAATAGGTACACGTTTTGCACGGTATTGCTTCTGTATGGTGCTGGTGCGTTCAGGGCAACTTTATCGATGGGTCACCAAAAACCATGTATTTCATACTCTGGAAAAAAATGGAAGGCGGATACCAATCTAAATTTGGTTTAAGTGTATCAAGATGTTCGTGATCGTAATAGAACCGGATGGCATCATTCCAGCAATCGCCAAGTCTACGCCCACCCTTGCTCACAGATTCTACAAAACCTGTCTGCAGGGTCAATGCGCAGGGCTGACTGCCTGTATTGCAGCCAATGTAAGCAACTGCGCCAGAAGCACTGCCGCAGACCAGTTGCGTGCCCAAGCCCGTCCGTCTGAATTTCCCGGTTTGGTAAGGAGATGGCGGTGGTGGTGGAGAATTAAATAATTCACCGTTGTCGGAGCCTCTATGTTCGTTCCCTGAAACATCTATATAGGGTTCATACGGTGGAAGTACAGCAAATCGAGCCGTTGAACACCCAACTGAAATCATCACAGGTAATCTGTCCGCGTTGTTGACACGGCTGAGATTCGCCCGAACAAAACAGCCCTCCCAGGTATTGTCTGATCCATGACCCGCGTGGCAAATTAAGCCAACTCCTTCATTCAGAACCCTATCCAACTCGGACTCGTCAGGGCGATTGTTTCGTGAACCATACAGATGAAGATCGACATTCCATCCCTTCAGGGTGGATGCGTAACTGGTCATCGTGGGTCGACTGTCAATCCAACCACCAACTGCAAAGAGAGAAGCCGTACGGGAACCGTGCTTCGTGCCACTTGCCAGCGATTTTTCATAGCGCATCGTCTTTTGCGTGACAATTGCAACTTCTTCAGGAGAATCCACCGGCCATCTGCCCACAGCAATCTCTGGGCGATAATCGATGCCATCAAAGTTAATTACGTCGCCCTTGTTCTTTTCGCCATGAACTTCCCCAAAGTAACCCGAATGAAAGGAAGCCTTATTGCCATTCCAATCCTCAAAGGTTCCTTCCTGTTTGGCGAGATCTGCGTAGTACATATCGGATGGATAAAATGCAGTATCAAATGCTGCGGGAGTAACCCGATCGAGGGTCATGTAGCGCATCGGCATAATATCGCCATCGCCGACCAGTAGAACATATCCCATGTGTTCCTTTTTCCAGGCATTGAACAAATAGTGTTTGAGTTTTTCGGGATCATCATATCCTGGGGATTTGAGTGTAGTCTCCAAAGAAACAACGCGCGTGGGCAGACTATTGCGCTTAAACGCGGCAAAATCCTGAAGGGATCCGACGAGCTTCGCTGGGGCCACAATCAGCAGTCCTTGATCGACCGCCGGTGATGCGGCCCCTGCCATGGTAACTGTGAGACAGCCTATCAGCGTCGAAACAAGCCCCAATTTCTTCTCCCAAATTCAAGCTACATAAAGGTTACGGTTTTATGAGAATGCCCTGCCCCGTCGGCAGAGTTAATATCGGTACATTGAACTCTTTTGAAAATCGATTATGAATGTTATGACTTTCATCGTAACCGAAGTATGCGTAGTCATCGTAAACAATGATCCCACCAGAGACCAATTTTGGCCACAACTGTTTTGCGGCTTCGTACTCAGGCTCGGCACAATTCATATCCAAACCGATGAAACTGATTTGATCCGTATCAATCTGCTCCAATGTCTCTGGAACAGTTCCGCGGATAATCACAGCATTGGGATAAGGAGCTAAGTTCTTAACGGCATCGTCATAGCACTCTCTGTATCCCCAAGTAT
>CAISOI010000652.1 GCA_903886985.1 uncultured Chthonomonas sp. | reverse complement strand
TATTGATGGCAAAGTTGTCAATCTCGCTAGATACAACGGTTCAGTAGTCGTAGTTGTCAATGTGGCCACTTTCTGTGGCAACACTCCACAATATGCTGGACTCCAAAAACTCTATGACAAGTACAAGGCGCAAGGATTAGTTGTTTTAGGATTCCCCGCCAACGAGTTTGGCAAACAGGAACCGGGTTCTGATAAAGAGATCAAAGAGTTCTGCACCAGTAAGTACAACGTTACTTTCCCAATGTTCTCCAAGATCGTCGTCAAAGGCGAGGGGCAACATCCTTTTTATAAGTTCTTAACTTCCAAAGAGACTGATCCAAAGTTTCCAGGCGATATTGAATGGAACTTCGCAAAATTCGTCATAAACCGCAAAGGTGAAGTAGTCGGACGAATTAATGCGATGAAAGACCTTGCAAAAAATCCGGAATTGACGGCGGTTATTGAGAAAGAGATTGGTCCCGCCAAACAGTAGTAGTATTGATGTTGAGAAAGAGAGGGGGCGCAATTTGCGTCCCTTTTCTTGTATGTGACCTGAAATTACAATTGTACGGAGTTTGAATTGTCTGAACATCAGTCTATCTTGGAGCAACTCTTTTCCCTGGAAGGCAAATGCGCCTTGATCACCGGTGCCAGTGGCGGTATTGGTCGGGCTCTTAGTGTGGGACTTGCTCGAGCGGGAGCATATGTTGGACTCCATGGAACAAATGTGGAGACTTTGACAGAAACACTGAAGCAAGTAGAAGATGCTGGGGGCAAAGGGGTCATTTTAACTGCTGACCTCACTTCTGCCGCAGAGGGTAGAAAGTTGATTGCGGACGCTGTTGAAGCATTGGGCGGATTAGATATTCTGGTCAACAATGCGGGAATTAACAGACGTATGAAGTTAGCAGAGTTTTCTGAAGATGACTACGACACGATAATGTCGGTCAACCTTCGAACCATCTTTTTTATGAGTCAGGCCGCTCACAAATACATGGCGGAACATGGTGGCGGAAAAGTCATTAACATCGGATCTATGACAACGTTTATCGGACTCGCGAATGTCGGTATCTACGGTATGACTAAGTCTGCTCTTGGACAATTGACCCGCACCCAAGCGGTTGAATGGGCTGCAGACAACATTCAGGTTAACTGTATTGCACCTGGATTCATTAAAACGCCTTTGACTGCGGTGGGGCAGTGGGCAGACCCAACGCGTGCACGTTGGATTTTAGATCGTGTTGCAGCAAGACGCGCCGGTAAACCGATCGATCTTGTAGGTGCCGCATTGCTCCTTGCCGGTGCTGGTTCAGATTATTTAACGGGTCAGACCATCGCCGTAGACGGGGGCTTCCTCGCAGGAGGCTCGTGGGATTCGTGGGATGCTTCCGATGAGGTATTGCGCGGGGATGGCTAAGGTTTGTAAATCGATAATTCATTGTGGTTTCGTGTTGTTGGGTTTGGCTTCGGTTCAAACCCAAACAAACGCAACAAGAACCGAAATGGATGACCCCAAACCGATTACTGAAACATTGTCCGGAATGTATACGTCACCGGATGGGGATACCTTCTTTACCGGAACAGACTCCCAGGGACAAGTGCGCTTCGAAGTAATGAGTTTTCGCAAGACTTCTCCCAAGTTCTCATTTGACAGTCTCAAGAATGTTAAGTTGCTCGGTCCCGTGACTGCAGACAGTAAATATCTGTACTTGGTCGTCTTGGTGACCAATCCCCGTAAGGAAATTACAAACAGTCTTCCTCCTCCTGACCGTGCATGGACAGGTGTTCTTCGTAGATCCAGATCAAACAATTCCGCTCCTTTTCCGGGTGGGAGAGGGTCGGCCAAAGACTTAATGATCATCTCTGAGAATGTAATAGGGGTGTCACCGACAATTGGCGGCATTGCAGTCGACTCTCTTGGAAATCTTTATGTCACGGAGCCTGTCTTAAATGCAGTACTGGTTTATGACGCCGTGAACATGGTTGGCAAGAGCAGTTTCTTAGTCCAGAACCCTACCATTGTGTGCAGCGCTCCAGGTGGAGGCGTTTGGCTTGTTCAAAAGAATGGCAGAAGTGCGTCATCGATCAACGTAGCCGCAAAAATTACTCCCAAAGGTACACTTGCGGGAAGTGCTATTCCACTGCTTCCTCCCATTATTCCACGTTCAATTGCATCGGACAATTCGGGGCATGTGTACATTGCGGATGGCGGACCCGCAAATACGGTCAGAGTCTATACTGGCAATCACAAGATCTTAGCTCCCGTTGCGAACACCATTTTCTCGACAAATTGGCCCCGCGACCGTAAGTTATTTGGACTTGCAGGTATTGGGGTCACCAGTCGTGGGGTACTCACTGTAGGGACATCCGTCCCTGGCGGTGGCGTTGACATTTTGTTACTAGACAAATCGGGGGTAGAGATTCAGCGATATTCGAGCTTGGTGGAAGCAAATCCATCGGTTCTAAATGTAGCTACTTCTCGGACAGACCTATATACCGGCAATGCTCATCTAACAATGGCATCTAAGGATTTGTTGAGACAGCCAAAGATTGTTGGGTCTTCTATCAGTCCCTTTCAATATCCCAACGACTTTCGTCTCCATGTAACTGCTGGTTTTCTTCCACAACCGCTCATTCGCACTTTGAAGGGTCATCGGTTTTTGGTATTGCCGAATCTGGGCGATGACACTCTCTGCATTTACCGATATGACTCAGAAGCTGCGATCCCCAGTGTAATATTTGCTCGGACCCAAATTCGATCAGGACTATGGCAGCCACCTTTCCAGCCCACAGGTGGGCAATGGATGTGGCGAGACGCAAATGGAGACGGGCAAATGGACGACGGGGAGTACTTTTACATTGGTGACAGAGATGCACCACCGGGTACCCGATGGACGATGGATAGAGATGGTGATATCTGGGAGATTTCACCACTAACCAAAGATAATTTGCGACGCTGGAGTTTGGTGGAGTTAGACAAGAAGGGTAACCCCGTTTACAAGCGATCACAATCGCGTATACAAACACTTCCCGACGGCGTGGCAAAGATAACGCACTTACAATATTTGGCTCAGACTGACGAAATGATAATGTTGGGCAATCTTTTAGCCGAGAATGCCGGTAGCATCTCTTCACAGCCAGACCGCCAAACTTTAGTAGCTGTGGCAAATTGGTCCCAAGGTAATCGGAAGCCAAAGGTTGTTTTTGGTACAGGTGTAAAAGATCCTACAAGTAGTAACAATGTTTGGACTGTGTTTGAGAATCACATATTTATCGTCGACAAGGATGCCGTTTACGTGATAAACAGGCAGACTGGCGATAAAGTTGGAACGGTGAATCTTGGCAAAACAAAAATGACTATTCGGGGAATTTCCGTGCAGAAAATAGGGAAGGACGCTGTAGTCCTGAGTTTGGACGTTCCAGGGGAGATGCCCAGAATAACCTATCAGTTACAGTGAAGGTCTTGTGAACTGCCTGCCATTTTCCGACAGGCAGTTCCTCGCACTACTGAGTTAGCGGTCTGGACGTGTCGGGTCTACAATAACTCCGTCAAAAATCGCAGCGTTAGTCTTCACATGGCAATTCTTTCCGACGACACATCTTTCCAACCATGTATCGCGCATTGCCCTTGCGCCATCCCACAGAATGCTCTGCTTGACAACCGCACCCTGTTCGACCCAACATCCATCACCCAGAACTGTATTTTCCAGAACTTTTGCTCCGGCTTCAATTCGGCAGTTATTGCCAATCGCTACAGGGTAACCGATCTCTGCGCTTTCGTCAATTTCGACATTTTCACCAATCCAAACGTACTTTCGCACTTCCTTCATTGGAAAATCTATTGTGACCCGACCTGCGAGACAATCGATATGGGTTTCTTGATAAATGGCAAGATTACCTACATCTTTCCAGTAGCTCGCTGTTAGATGGCCGTAAAGCGCGCGGTTCTGGTTCAACATTTGCGGGAAGAAGTTCTTGCCAAACAGGTAAAACGTGTTTTTCGGAATCAACTCGAATATCTCAGGCTCGAAGATGTAAACACCTGTATTCGCCGTGTTTGAGAAGATAACTTCACCCTTAGGCTTTTCCAAGAAACGGGTAATTCTGCCTTCTTCGTTCATCTGGACTATGCCATATTCTGAGGGATCGTC
>CAISOI010000651.1 GCA_903886985.1 uncultured Chthonomonas sp. | reverse complement strand
TTCGATCATCGCCATGAAACCGCGTTCGGACTGAACTTTAACCAGTTCGTTTACTTTCGCAGTAGTTCCCAATCGTTTGAACCGGTAATTAAACATACTTGCGGTTGAATCCGTCAGGTTGTTTAACACGGATTCTACTGCTTCGTCTCCACTAGAGTTTTGGATTTCATCCAAAATACCTATAGCTAGAGAATCATAGCTTCGTGCAAATGACTCATCGCCTGTGGGTGTGGTGGTATATCTATGAACTGGTCTGCCAAGTCCCTTGCGCTCAACCAGTGTAACAATTAAGCCTTCGGACTCCATGGCAGTAAGGTGTTGCCGAGCGCCAACTGGAGAGATATTAATCTCGTCCCCGATCTCCTCAGCTGTTTTTGCACCGCCAAGTTTGAGAGCCGTTAGTATTTCTTGCCTTGTAAAACCGTTTACTTTGCTCATAATGTTATAAGCTCCAGGTTTCTAGTAAATTTTTATTATCTTAACCAACAGTATAATCAATGTATACTATAATGTACTCTAAATGTATCTTTATTGTATCGCTTTTGAGTAAATTTTTGCAAATTATTTCAGAATCGTCAGTCTTTTGGCAGATACAATGCACAAAATATGTGCATGTGGCGGGTTTCAATCACCCGATTCAGATTTCGGACATTGTAGGAAGAATACCTTGGATGGTAAAAGCTAGCCAATTATTAATGGTGTGTTAATGTTGGAGTGAAGTTTGACTAAGCAACAAGAGTTATGTTCAGGGGTTAGGTGGTCACTTTGCAGGGGATGAGACATCGAGTCGCACAGTTTTGTGGAAAGAGCTATCTGGTAAAAGTTCTAGATTGCGATACATAAAAGAAGACTGTACCTTAGATGTTATGCGTTCTTGTGATTGAGTTACCCACAAAAGGTCTGCGCTGTCTTGGGCTGGAGCTATCCGAATTCGCAGCTTATCGGACTGCACATCCAACGTCCAAAAGTTCTTGACAATTGTTGTGTTCGAACCAAGGGCATTGCCAACAGAGGCAAAACTAAACACTCCTTTAGGGTAGGTGTAGTTTGTACACTCGGCGTGCCATGAAGATTTGTTCAAGTTGTCGGAATTTAGTTCAGCCACGATCCAGTCAACATGACCAGTCTCTTTTGAGTTCCAGTCAATGTTGATTTTGAGGACGATAGAGTTATCAGGGCGAAATTCAATCTTCTCTATGACGTCTCCGAGCACCTTGTCTTTTGGATGGAAAGTCATGGTCAGCAATCGGCCTTCCGTTCCCAACTTACCAAAGACTATTTCAGGAGCTTTATTGGAACTATCAAACAAAGGTTCGCCTTTGGAACTGGAAATGACTATTCGACTACCTGTTGCACACGAATGCTCTCCAAAGGCAAAGGTCAATCCCTTTGAAGCGAAGTATGCAGCTTTTACATTTGCCACTTTCACTTCAGCCATAAATGGCTCGGATGTTTGAGCCTGACCGGAATTGAGAGTGAGAAGCAACGGAAGTAGCGCGGAAACAATCATCTTCGTTTAACCAGCACTGAGGACGCGGCGTACAAGGAAATCAGTCGTTGTCTCGCCGCGCTTATAATGCGGGTTTGCAATGATCTTCTTTTGGAGTTCGATGTTAGTTGGAACCCCAATGATCTCAAGTTCATTCAAAGCACGTGCCATACGCGCAATTGCTTGTGCCCTGTCTGGTGCCCAAACAATTAATTTTGCCAACATTGGATCGTAGTAGGGTGGTATTTCATATCCACTATAGATGTGGCTATCCACGCGTACTCCCAAACCACCTGGAAACCGTACGCTCTCAATAGTTCCTGCGGAAGGGGCATAATTACGTTCAGGGTCTTCCGCTGTGATGCGGCATTCAATGGAGTGTCCATCAATTTTGATTTGCTTTTGTGTCCGGCTCAGCCGCTCTCCGGAGGCAATAAGGATCATTTCCTTCACGATATCCACGCCTGTGACTAACTCGGTAA
>CAISOI010000650.1 GCA_903886985.1 uncultured Chthonomonas sp. | reverse complement strand
TTGTAAATCGATCCGAATGACAAACCTTCGAAAACAGATAATCTTAAGTCAACTTGCATTGGTTGCATTGATGCTCGCCGTGATGGTGGGAGCGGTTGCTCGCTTCGTCCATTTGGGACATGCCATCGATAGAATTTTACAGGCGAATTACAAATCTGTAATCGCGGCTCAGGAGATGAAAGAGGCACTTGAGCGGCAGGACAGCGCCGTTACGTTTTATCTCGCAGGACAAACCCAGAAGGCCGTTACTCAGTATCGAGCTAATGGACCAAAGTTCAAGAGCGCTTACGTTATCGAAGCGAATAACATCACGGAAACGGGCGAAGGTAAGTTAGTTGTGCTTATTGCGGATCAATATAGTGCCTACTCCGCGGCGGCAGAGAAGTTGCTGTTTGCAAACCCGCCAATGGCGATGGAAGCGGCTCGCGATTACTACTTCCGGGAATTGGAGCCGTCATTTATCAAGCTGAAGGAGACCGCACAGAGAGTATTGGATTTGAATCAGGCGGCAATTGTTCGGGCAAATCAGCAAGCTAAGTCCGAAGCAGACAATGCTTCGCGGACAGGCATAACCGTTGCATGCGCTGCGGTGTTGTTTGCGATCGGCTTTGGACTGAAGTCTGCAAACAGCGCGCTCGCCCCGCTAAGAAGTTTAGCACGGCAGGCTGAGGAAGTAGGTGCAGGACATCTGAATCAGCGTATCGAGATAAATCGGAGCGATGAAATCGGCGTGCTGGCAAATGCATTCAACGCGATGGCTGTGAACTTGAGCGACAGTAAAAAACGGGAGACCGAGAGGCTGGTTAGGGCCGAGCGAATGTCGGATGCAGCGATCGACAGCCTCTATGATCCAGTCATCGTGACTGATCCAAAGGGAGCGATTGTTCATCTAAATCCCGCAGCAGAGCCCCTATTCGGAGAATTAAAGGTTGTTGTAGGTCGCCCTGTGAATCAAGTAGTGACGGATGAGCGAATTGCTTCTGCCATTTTGGCCGCCGCGCAAGAAGCCCATATTTTTGCATCCGAGGATGAAGCGGGCTTTGTCGATCTTAATATCGGCGAGTCGACACGGACTTATCGACTGCGGGCTACCCCGATGCTCGACGATGAAGGAGAAGTGGTTGGGGCGACAGCGGTTTTGGAAGATGTCACGCAGATGCGGCAGGTAGACCGGATGAAGTCAGACTTTATTGGCGTTGCGTCGCACGAGTTGCGAACACCAGTTACGAGTCTTCGGTTGGCTGTTGACCTTCTTTCGGAGAGCACCACGGGCTCGTTGAATGCTGAACAGTGGGAGATCATTCAATCTCAACGTCGCGATCTTAGCCGACTCGAGCAGACTATGCAGGATCTGTTAGACGTGACGCGACTGGAGGCAGGATCGGAGGCTCCCGAACGAAAAAAAGTTTCCGTTAATCGATTATTGGACACAGCGATTGCGTCAGTAACTATGCTCGCGGAACAGAAGGGTGTCGAAGTCACTTCAGAGTGCACGCCGAAGCAATGGGACCTGTTAGTAGATGGGGCGCAGTGGGTGCGCGCATTGGTAAATCTGCTGAATAACGCGATCCGCCACACGCCAAAGGGGGGCACTATAAAACTCACTGCACACCGGACTGACATCAGTGACCTGTTAACGGTTCAGGATACCGGCGAGGGAATTCCTTCGGAATATTTAGAGAACATTTTTGATCGATTTGTGCAGGTGCCGGGTGCAACCGGTGGCGGCACAGGATTGGGTCTCTCGATTGTGAAGTCAATTGTGAAGGCCCACGGAGGAGATATTAAGGTTGAAAGTAGGCCGGGCGTCGGTTCAACGTTCACGATTGAAATGCCGGCCCCAACAGAATCAAAGGAGCAGAAAGATGGCTAATATCCTTATAATTGATGACGAGACGAACATACGACTGATGATGCGGTTGGCTCTGAAACACGCCGGTCACGACGTAGAAATGGCGGCAGATGGCCTTGACGGTATGACTTCGTATGCCGATGGGCGCAAGTTTGAACTTGTAATACTTGATCAACGGATGCCCGGAATGTATGGCATTGACGTACTCCGAAAGATACGTGACCTAAAGCCCGATGCAAAAGTCATTATGGTAACTGCTTTCGGAACCATTGATCTCGCAGTCGAGGCGATGAAATATGGTGCGACCGATTTCCTGCGAAAGCCATTTAGTGCGGAGACGCTTAGAGGAGCAGTCGCTGCCGCGCTGGACCCCGCCACAACGAAATCTGTCCCAGTTGAAGAGGATCTGAAGCCCTCCTTTGCAATGACCACCATAAATGGATTTCGTATTCACGGACGCCCGGAGGCTGCAGAACATAAAGAAGGAGATATTAGCTTTCACTTCACGTTGTCTGATCCTGAGGGCACCAGCCGAACCTGCGAAGTAACCCTTCCTGCATTCGTAATTGAATTGGCGAAGGCGGCGACAGATCGGGAGGAGTTGCCGGGCGGAATCCGATTCTGGCACGCGCTGGCGGAGGAAGTTGTGGCGAATTATGTCTGGCAGCAGGGTGAATTTCCGCCAGATAGTGGTATAAGAGTCGATGATCTTACCAGCGGACTGAAGCGCTGGATTCATGCAGTATTGGAAGCGAATGAGCCGGCTCAATACTGACAATCCGAGTTCGAAGAACACCTGCAAACGGGGCCGCCTGAAGATATTCCTCGGCTTCGCTGCGGGGGTCGGTAAGACATGCGAAATGCTCACCGAAGCAAATCGCCGCCAATCACGTGGGCAAGATGTTGTCATTGGCTACGTCGAGACGCACGGCAGAGCGGGAACAATTGAACAGATCGGCGACCTTGAGATCATCCCCAGAAAGACGGTCGAATATCGTAATTCTAAGTTTGAAGAGATGGATACCGACGCAATCATTGCCCGAAACCCCCAATGGGCTTTAGTAGATGAACTCGCACACACCAACGTGCCAGGATCTGTTCGAGAGAAGCGCTGGCAGGACGTAGAAACACTTCGGGATGCTGGAATCAGTGTCACTACTACCCTGAATGTGCAACATCTGGAGAGTCTCAATGATTCCGTACACGATCTTACAGGCGTCTGGGTGAGAGAAACGGTACCGGACAGCATCGTTCACAACGCTGATGAAGTTCAGATGGTCGACATTACTCCTCGAGCGCTGCTTCACCGATTGGAACGAGGAGACATCTACAATCCTGAAAAGGTATCTCAGGCGCGCAACAACTGGTTCCGTGAGAAAAACCTGAATGCGCTCCGCGAGATTGCCCTCCGACAGATTGCTGAAGAAGTTGACGAAGCATTTGAAGCGTCGGTAAAGCAAAAGTTAGAGACGCACGCCCCTGTCAAAGATAGGATCATGGTCTGCATTAGCCCGGATGAGAACTCAATGCGGCTAATTCGACGGGGATACCGAGTGTCACAGAGACTGCACGGAGATCTGGTCGCAGTTTATGTGGAAGATTCTCCGCCGAGTACGAAGCAACAGGAAATCCTGAAAAATGACTTCACTCTGGCAGATCGACTTGGAATTCCCGTGGTAACGCTTCAAGGTGACGTGGCGGAAGAGCTAATAAAATTTGCAAAAGAGAAACGAATTACACAGATCGTTATTGGCCATTCTGACAGAAGTCGCTGGCAGGAGTTCCTTTCAGGCTCAATCATTTCGCGACTAACGCGAGAACTTCGCAATGTCGATATTCTCATCGTTGCCCCGTCTGGCGACAAAGTTGCGTCTGCCGACGGAAAAGTTGTTTAATGATTGAACACAAACTCTTTCGAGTTCATCATCGCCCACAATAAGTCTTCCGCACCCTTCTGTTTGTCTTTGGATGCCTCAATGGAATCCACTGCAATTTTGCGCTCCGAAACATTTGGCATGCGACTATAGGCGGACAGATAGAGATCTTCGACAAGCTTATCAGTAGGTGTTTTTGACTCCATGAGCGTCGCTACCCTACCCGTTTTGGATGCAATTCGGCCATTCAATCCGGCATTATTCATTAAGTGCAGAACCTGACCGAGACTAGGGTCATCTGTTCTCTCGCACTCACAGGTTACATTTCTGGCGGGCTTGCCAAATAGGTCCAGGAAGTACGAAGGCGTCGCAGAATCGAGCAACTGTGTCGCGCGAGTACCGGATGGATACCCTGCAAATTTCTCTGGCGCTCCCGTGACAGACGCGATCGCATCCATCAACTGTTCGGCTCCTAATCTCTTGAAGAATGCATGAGAATAGAATTTCGTATCGGCTTCATTGCCCGGCGATGTAGTCGAGGACCTCTGATATACAGAGGAACTGGTGATCTCACGGATCAACCATTTGAGATTGAATCCATTCTCTCCAAATTGCTTTGCCAACCCGCTCAAAAGAGGCTCGTTGGAAGCAGGATTGGTAGCGCGCATGTCGTCCACTGGTTCCACAAGCCCGCGCCCCATAAAATGACGCCACACCCGATTGACCAGTATCCGCCCAAAAAATGGATTTTCTTTAGACGTCATCCAGCTAACTAGTGCAATGCGCCGGTCAGAATTCGCTTCCGATTCGGGAACGGGTGGAGCATCTAATGCGCATGGAGCCATCACCTTCGATGTCTTTGGGTGGTTCACTTCACCGCTGTGTCCAGCCAGAACGATCTGCTCAGAGGGAGTTTCTCCCTGCTTTCGCTTCACACGAGCAAAAAATGCGGACATCTGATAGTACTGATTCTGAGTCCACTTTTCGTAGGGGTGATTGTGACATTTGGCACATTGAATGCGAACGCCTAAGAAAACCTGCGACGTCGTCTCTGCCAGTTCATTCGCTGTACCTGCCGTTCTAAAGAAGTTGACAGGACCGCTGTCACTCGAGTTTCCCTGCGAAAGCAAGATTTCACTCGCGAATTGATCCCACGGTTTGTTCTCGGCAACTGCTTCACGAATCCAGTGATTGAACGCAATCATGCCTTTATCGGAGAGTGTCTTGCGGTTGCTCCTTAGCAGGTCGCCCCATTTCATGGACCACAGATCCACGTATTCCGGCCGCTGCAGCAAAGCATCAATCAATTTTGCTCGCTTATCCGCTGAACTATCGAGCAAAAAGCTACGTGCTTCCTGCGGTGTTGGCAAAATTCCTATGACATCCAGATAGGCGCGACGTAGAAAATCCGAATCGTTGCAGACGGGTGATGCGGGCAGTCCTAGGTCCGCGAGCTTTGACCCGACCAATGAATCGATACTGCTGGTTTTAACCGTCGGTTTCCACTTGGTAGGTGTTCGATAGGGAGTTGTGACGCGCGCACTGGCAACCAATCCCATATACCGCACTACGACTGCGGCTTCACCCAGCCCGATAGGTTTCGCTTCGCCATCCGGGGAAACCGTCGCAACAGCCTCTTCAGAGGAGTTGAATAACGCCTCATCCGTTACGTCACGGGTAGATCCATCGGCATAGGACGCCAATACTCTGAATTTCTGCGTCATTCCTTTTGATAGAAATCGCTGCTGTGGTACCAACCAAACCTTTGCGAGCGCAACAGGTTTTGCCTCTGGGGCGGGCGCACCGAATGCAATCCAATTTGCAATGATCGCATAATCCGTGGAATCGGCTCTCAGTCGCTTTCCACCTTTGTGTGGTACATCGAGAACTGGCTTTTTCAATAGCAAACTTTGAAGCGGGTCCATCCGATTGATTCGTCTTCCGCCAATGGACTTCACGATAGCATCGTAGTCGAGAGCGGGATCATAACCCAACAACGATAGCTTGAAGCCGCCCTTACCCTGCCCGGCTCCGTGGCATGCGCCAGAATTACATCCTGAACGTGCAAGTATTGGTTCAATGTCGCGCACAAATTTTGGGGCGCCATATTTAGCAATTTCCCCGACGTGAATTGGGACGGAAACGACAGACTTGTCGTACCGCACAATCAGGCGGGTGTTTCCCTTTGCTTTTGGGTGAACTCGGCCAAAGGAGTCAATCTCCGCAACTGCAGCGTTCTCAACAGAATAGGCACAACGCGAAGAAACATCTTTACCCATATTACCAACACGGCCAGTAGTTGTCCGCGTGTCTTTGAAAGTGACAGTCGCCTGCACACCATCATAAGGGGTATTGAGTTGGATACTGGATGGAGAAACCGATAATGCGGAATCGTTCTTCGGCTCAACTTGTCCCTGAGCTGCCGAAGCAGAC
>CAISOI010000649.1 GCA_903886985.1 uncultured Chthonomonas sp. | reverse complement strand
TGACTGGAGTTCAGACGTGTGCTCTCCGATCTCTCAGTTCGTACAATGCAGCACTCCATGATAAGCAGGAGAAACTTCTTGCCAGACGTAACATGTTCGCAAGGTAATCTTCGGCGCTGGGAGCGATTATTTGTCTGAATTTACCTACAGAACCTACCAACCAGACGATCTTGCGGTGCTTCAAGAGATCACCGCTCTGACGTTCGGACCTGTCTCGATTGACCGGAATATGGAGAGTATTCTCGGTCCGTTTGGGTCAGGTGATTGGCAAAATCGGAAGACAGCGGCAATTGCGGAAGACTGTCGGATTCAGCCGGATGGAGTGATTGTTGTGCTCGACCGTAAGAGTCGCGTGGTCGGTTACGTTACCACGCGGCTCAATGCAACCAGTGGAATTGGATGGATTCCCAATCTGGCGGTGCATCCTGATTGTCAGGGGTTAGGATTGGGACGCGCACTCTTAGAACATGCTATTGAGTTTCTGCGTATGTCAGGCATGCAGGTTGCAAAAATCGAGACTCTGGAACAGAACCCTATTGGTCAAGGGCTATATCCGAGTTTAGGATTTCAGGAAGTGGCAAGGCAGATTCATTTCGCAATGCGATTAGATAGGGTTGAGGACGAAGTAAGTGAGTGATATAGAAGAAGAAATCCGAAAGCAAATGTTGGCGGAGCAGATGGCAAGATCGTCCTCGCAGGCGCCTTCTTTCGATTTGGGGCCACAATATAGCACTCAGCCTCCGCCCTCCCAAACCCCACCGCAGCATCCAAAAACCTCCAAATTGCAGGATGCAAAGAATCGCGGGGGACTAGTGGGATGGCTCGCCACTATCGCCTTGGTGATCGGCAAAGCGGGCGCGCCAGTAATTGCCGTTCTCAGCAAACTGAAGTTTCTCGCCATATTCGGAAAGTTCTTTCTTACCTTTGGATCCATGTTTTTGAGCATCTGGCTGCAAGCACAGCTCTTTGGATGGCCACTTGCTGCAGGCATAGTGATACTCATTTTTGTTCATGAGTGTGGACACGCTTTGGCAGCAATCAAACTGGGGCATAAAGTGACCAGGATGATCTTCATACCCTTTATGGGAGCTGCAGTCTGGTCCACAGCCGGTAAAAACGTCATTGAGGACGCATTTGTCGGAATAATGGGACCCGTTTTTGGCACGCTCGGCGGCATTGTGTGTCTCGGTATCTATTTTGTAACCGGTTCTCCATTTTGGGTAGTTTTAGCAAAATTCAATTTTATGATCAATCTGTTCAACTTATTGCCCACTGCACCACTGGATGGAGGTTGGATCACCCCCGTATTTTCGGGCAAATTGCTTGCAATAGGATCGGTTCTGCTACTGTTAGTTGGATTTAGAAATCCATTCATATGGATATTGGCGTTTGTCAGTATTCCACGGATCATAAGCGGGTGGAAAGCAGATCCTACCAATCCCTATTACATTACAACTCCGCGGCAAAAAATAATCTATGCATTAGCATATTTTGGGCTTGCGGCAACTCTGGGCCTACTGTTTCTCTATGTAAATTCGTTACTCGATACTGTTTTGTCACTTCGGTACACTCCGGTTGCTTAGAGCGACTGTAGGGACCACTTCAACTGCCTGAGGAGTAATCTATGAGTCCTGAAGCTGCAAGCTGTATCTATCATCCGGGTGTTATTGCAATAAGTGTCTGTTCGGAATGTGCCGGCAAAATATGCCGCGCCTGTGAACAGATCGTGGCCAACAAACCTGTTTGCAACCAGTGTGTCCAGCGCATTCGGCAAAAGATCGCTAATGAGCAGCCAATTACGCCGCCGTTGGCAGGTTATGCGGGTGGTCAATATGCCGGAGCCCCTATCCAAAACTCTGCAGCAACTCACGCAATTCTGAAGGGCCCCGCCCCCAAAGCGACTTCAACAGGGATGTTGCTGGGTTTTGTTGCGGCATTCGTAGTCGCAACTATTGGCGCGATTCTCTGGGCAAAAATATTTTTGATTGCAAATTTCATGCTCAGTATCGGCTATATCTTTATCGGGATGGGCGCCGCAATAGCAATAAACAAGGTCAGTAAAACGTATGGAATTATGAATGCTGTGCTGGCTGATGTCGCTTACATCTTAGGTATGACAATTGGACATATCGTCTACGTACAAGATGCAGTTGCAGCACAGGGCGGGCGGATCGGTTTTGGGTCTGAAGCACTGACCCTCGCGTTTCAAAACATGAGCCCTCTCCACTGGGTATGGGTGATTGTCGGAGTAGTTTATGCATTTATTACCGCGAACAAACCGACCACGTAGCGAGCCCTGAAGTTGTCACGAAATGGATAAATAGAAGTATGATAGGGTATCTCTCTTGTGACGAAAAGGATGGACCAAAGAAAATGAGAAAACGCACAACATGGATTTCCGCGCCAGCAGTTTTAGTCTTAATTTCTGTCGCTGCTGCCAGCTTAGCGCAGGGCAATATCGGAATTGCAATAGACGGGGATCCTCCTACACAGAAGGGCGGTAAAATGAGCGGTGATTGGAATCTGAGCGGACCTACCAGTAGAATTCGCGCCTTGCGGTTCGTGGTTATTCACAATAAGACAGATTTCACCACATTATGGAAAGAGTTCCAGCCGAATCCCGATGCTACCATGCCTGAAATCGACTTTGCCAAAAAGGACGTTGTGGCCTTTTTTGCCGGTGGAAAACCAACTGGTGGATATTCAGCTTCCATCAGTAAGATAACCCTCAGTAAGGATGGCAAATCCGCTGATGTAGAAGTTTTAGTTGCGAAACCTGGTCCCGGTACCATAACTACCCAGGCGTTTACATTTCCATATACCCTGAAAGCAGTCGACAAACTCCCGAAAACGGTGACTCATAAAATTGTCGAGGCACCACCAGCTAAGTGATCTCACACGTGAAAAAGGCAATAGTTCTCGCAGCGGGCAGGGGAAAGCGGCTCGGCTCTATCACGGATAATTTGCCAAAACCGATGGTGCCCGTGCGCGGGAAGCCGATATTAAAGTATGTACTATCGGATCTCACTTCGGCGGGAATCGATGAGGTATTGCTGGTAGTTGGATATCGGCAGGAGACCATCCGGGACTATTTTGGTGACGGCGAGCAATTCGGCTGCAACATGACTTACGTAGAACAGGCCGAAGCAAATGGAACAGGAGCAGCCATTGCACTCGGAAAAGAGTTTGCCAATGGGCATCCCGCTTTCGTGCGGTTTGGCGATGTCCTGACAGACCTAGAACATACGGTTACAATGGTTTCCGATTTTGAGCGCGAACCTTGCGATGCCTTAATGGGCTGCAATTTTGTCGAAGACCCCTATGCAGGTGCGGCGGTTTACCGAAACGGGGATCGAGTGACGCAGTTAATCGAGAAGCCGCCTCGGGGAACCTCAACCAGTAACTGGAACCCGGCAGGGCTAAGTATTTACGGTCCCCGCATGTTTAAAGAACTCGAAAATCTGGAATTATCACCGCGCGGGGAATATGAAGTGACAACTGCGCTTCAGAATCTGATTAACGCCGGCGGCAATATCCGGGTACACGAAATGTTAGGGTACTGGTCAGATATTGGAACTCCCGAGGCTCTCGAAGAGGCGGTCAAGCGGCTCGCCACTCTTACTCCAGCCAGATAGACCCTTTCCCCAAAATGCGCTCGAGTTGGTTTCTGAGTTGGTCATTCGGGTCCACCGTCAGATTACATACTAACTGTGTCGTTCCTTCCGTGTTTGCGACATACAGGTAAACCTTGGAATCGCCCATGTGTTGTTCAATCACAGCTCGAACCAGATGTAGAACATCTCGGTGCGGCGGTTCAATCCGCATATGAACTTCGGTGGCACTCGCCTCTG
>CAISOI010000648.1 GCA_903886985.1 uncultured Chthonomonas sp. | reverse complement strand
CCATTTTGTCACGGGCATTCATCTCTTTGGGGTTGGCAGAGAGTTTTTTTACTACTTCGGCGCGGTTCGCTAGCGCCGCCTCAACTACAGGCAATTTGCCATACCAACTTATTGCGAGATGGTCCGCCCGTGCGTTCAACAACGCATCAATTATTTCGTTTCGGTCAGTTGGGATAGCAAGCAAAAGCGCCGTGTCTCCAACTTCATTTCGTGCATTCGCGCTCGCTCCCGAATCCAGAGCTTTTCGAACTCCCGCAAGGTCATGGGACTTCACTGCGGAGATCAGGGCGTTGTTTGCCGCCGCGTTAACGTCGACCTTCTGCGCCCGCGCGAATGTAGGTGCCAAAATGAATATACACGCAATTTTGAATACACTTAATACGCTTGGAATACTTCTCAAACTATACTCCCTTCGAGTTACTGATCTACTTCTGGCCCACATTAGTCATAATCCAAAAGACGAACTATCCCGCCATTACGTTACGAACATTATCATTGAGAGCCGATGCGGCTCTTCCTATCTGTACTACGGTATTGATTACGTGCCGCTTTGCAGGAGAACATTGTCCCAACATAGAAGAACCTAACATATCATACATTGCTGTAACAACTTTTGGAGGAGACGACAGATGGTAGAGAACTCAAGAATTGTTTGCCCGGATTGCGAATGCGCGCCTCAAGAACCATCCCGAAGGGAGTTCTTGACAAAATCTGCGGTTACACTTGCTGTGACTGGTATAGCTGCGATAAATGGGATTTCAAGTCCAAAAGCCTACGCAACTCCGATTGTTGCTCAAACGGCAAAAGTATCGGCACCTGAATCACTCGTCAAAACACTCTATTCTTCCCTTAACTCCGCACAGAAGACTGCGATCGCACTGCCGTGGGACCATGAAAAACGCAAAGTCGTCAATGCTAACTGGGCAATTGTTGAGCCTACTATTGGCAAAACGTTTAATGCGGACCAGCAAGAGATGATCAAAGCAATCTTAAAAGGGGTTTCCAACGAAGAGTGGTTCCCGAAATTCATGGATCAGATGAAAAACGATGGTGGCGGTTTTGAAAACTATCACTGCGCGATCTTTGGCGATCCGACGACAGGCAAGAGTGAATGGGTTATGACAGGGCGCCACATGACTATGCGCGCTGGCGGCGATCCTGCGGAAAACATGGCATTCGGTGGACCTATTTTTTACGGTCATGCTCCCAAAGAGACCGAAGACGCAAGTCATCCAGGAAACCTCTTCTGGTATCAGGCAAAGCGGGCTAATCACGTGTTCGATATGCTCGATTCCAAACAAAGAGACCGCGCACTTATTGCTCTCGCCCCCGATGAAAGTGCCATCCAGTTCCGGAAAAAGCAGTCAGAATTGCCAGGAATTGCAGTTTCCGAACTGTCACATGATCAAAAGAATGAAGTTAGTGCGGTGGTGAAGGATCTATTGGCTCCCTATCGCACCAAAGACGTCAAAGAGGTGATGGATGACCTTAAGCTGAATGGTGGTCTAGATGCGCTTCACCTTTCGTTTTATAAGCAGGATGACCTTGGTATGGATGGAGTTTGGGATATTTGGCGATTAGAAGGTCCGGCATTCGTATGGCACTTCAGAGGTGCTCCTCACGTCCATACGTGGGTTAACATTGGTAAAAAGGCATAACAAATCGACATGAGTGATTTGGGTTTGGAGGGAACGGTTGGATAGAAGTTCGTTTAGTAGGTTTGCTCTATCGGCAACGGGAGTTTTGGCACCGATTGTTATTAGTTGTGCAGTCATTGCTGATGATGGAATGAAGCGCGCCGTCCCTCCCGCCAATACGGTTGTCGATTACAATCGAGATGTCCGTCCGATACTTTCTACCAAGTGTTTCGCATGCCATGGTGCTGACCCAAAGGCAATTCAGGCGGGTTTGCGCTTGGACAAGGCGGACGATGCCAGAAAGCAGTTGGCAAGTGGCAATCGTGCAATCGTTCCGGGCAAATCTGCTCAAAGCAGCCTATTCAATCGGATAACAACACACAACGATTCCCTCCGGATGCCACCCGCCTCTACCCAAAAGACCCTGAATGTGCTCGAAATCGACCTCATTAAGCGCTGGATTGACCAGGGCGCAGTCTACAAAAATCATTGGGCGTTTGTTGCGCCTGTTCGTCCTACGGTTCCGTCCGTGCCTCGGGGCTCGTTGGTTCGCAATCCGATAGACAATTTTGTTATCTCCCGGCTCGCGAAAGATGGTTTGAAACCTTCTCCTCCTGCCAATCCCATTACTTTGCTTCGACGAGTATCGCTGGATTTAACGGGGCTGCCCCCAACACCCGCCGAGACTGACCAATTTCTTGCAGATAAATCCCCAAACGCTTACGAGCTTGCTGTAGATAGGCTTTTGGCCTCCCCAAGATATGGCGAGCGCATGGCACAGAGCTGGATGGATGGCGCACGCTATGCTGACAGCAATGGTTATCAGGCCGATTATGAAAGATTCCAATGGCCATGGCGGGATTGGGTGATCAGAGCTTTTAATCAGAACATGCCATTCGACCAATTTACCGTCGAGCAAATTGCAGGCGACCTACTGCCCAACGCAACTTTGGATCAGCGAGTTGCAACGGGATTCAACCGCAATCACCGAATAAATACCGAAGGCGGCATTATTGCCGAGGAATGGCGCGTCGAGACCATTGTGGACCGATTGGAAACTACGGGGGCAGTCTGGCTGGGTCTTACTGTCGGGTGTGGGCGCTGCCACGATCACAAATATGACCCCATTTCTCAAAAAGAGTTCTATCAACTATTTGCATATTTCAACAATGTTCCTGAAAGTGGGATTGGCGCAGAACGCCCTGTAAACCATCCTCCCCTCGCTAAGTTGGAATCCTCAGGAGACGACAAAAAGCGCACTTTGCTAACCAGCACGATCAAAGCGGCGGAAGGACCTGTCAAGGAACTTTCTGGTGTTGGTAACTCTCCAGAATTGGACCACGCGAAGGCGGAATTAGCAAAGGCTAAGAAGGCTTTAGAAGATTTTGAAAATGGAATTCCGACGGTAATGGTCATGGATGAAATGGCTAAACCGCGTGACTGCTTCATTCTTGTTCGTGGCCAATATGACAAGCATGGTGACAAAGTAGAAGCGGCTATTCCAGCTTCGTTTCCACCATTGCCAAAGAACGCGCCGAATAATCGGTTGGGATTTGCAAAGTGGATCGCAAGTCCCGCGAATCCTTTGACGACCCGCGTGGCAGTGAATAGACTTTGGGAGAAGTTTTTTGGCATAGGCTTAGTGGCTACTTCTGAGGACTTCGGCACGCGAGCGGATTCTCCCAGTCACCCTGAGTTATTGGATTGGCTTGCTACCGAGTTCATTCGGCTGAAGTGGGACATGAAGGCGATGCAAAAAGAGATCGTTATGAGCGCAACTTACCGACAGTCTTCACGGATCACACCTGAGTCACTGCATCGAGATCCTGAAAATAGACTGTTGGCTCGCGGACCGCGATACAGGCTTCCTGCAGAGATTATTCGGGATCAAGCGCTTCTGGAAAGTGGGCTGCTTGTTGAGAAATTAGGTGGTCCTTCGGTTCGCCCCTATATGCCGGAGGGCATCTGGGACGAAGTAAATGTTTACGGCAATCTCCGAAACTATAAGCATGACAAGGGAGACAACCTCTACCGAAGAAGCTTATATACCATTTGGAAACGTACTTCTGCACCACCTTCATTGACGCTATTTGATGTTCCCGGAAGAGAGATGTGCCGAGTACGCCGATCTCGAACAAATACACCTCTGCAAGCCCTTTCGCTTATGAACGAAATAACCTATGTGGAAGCTGCGCGCGTTCTCGCTCAAAAGACTTTGGAAGAAGGCGGAAACTCGGTTGAAGACAGACTTCGGTTCACAGTTCGTAGGGTGCTGGGAAGATCTCCGTCGATGGCAGAGCTTTCCGCACTTACGTCTGGTTATAATCGACGCCTTAAACATTTCCGCGAACATGCGGCGGATGCATTGGCTCTTGCTTCAACGGGAGATTTTCCAAGAGATACCAAATTGGACGTTGCAGAGCTTGCAGCCTACACAACTACTGCCAGCATTCTGTTTAATATGGACGAAGCGATTACGAAGGAGTAGTGAGCGGTGGCAAAATTGTCTGAAACAGACACCATGTACAAGGTGCAAGACACATTTAATAGAAGGACATTTCTGTCTCAATCTGCATCGGGAATAGGTTTGGCCGCTCTCGCTGCTATTTTTGGTGAAAGTGGCGCAGTGGGTTCCGTACCAGGGAATATGGCAGTCGGAAAAGGAACATCCTTGTTTCCCCAATTCCCACCGAAAGCAAAACGCGTAATCTACCTTTTCCAGTCCGGTGCACCCTCACAGATGGAACTCTTCGATTACAAACCGAAGCTTGTCGACTATCGTGCACAAAATTTGCCGGAGTCGATTCGCAACGGTCAACGTTTGACTGGAATGACATCTGGTCAGCGCACTTTCCCAATTGCTCCTTCAATTTTTAAGTTCGCACAACATGGTCAGAGTGGTAACTGGCTCAGCGAGTTGTTGCCGCACACTGCGGAGATTGCAGATGAACTCTGTATTATCAAATCGATGCATACTGAAGCAATCAACCATGATCCCGCGATCACATTTTTTCAGACTGGCTCCCAGCTTGCAGGACGTCCCAGCATTGGATCCTGGATGAGTTATGGTCTCGGCAGTGAGAACAAGGACTTGCCAGCTTATGTCGTTCTAACCTCCAAGGGTTCAGGGCGTCCGGATGACCAACCTTTATACGATCGACTGTGGGGATCGGGATTTCTTCCCACTCAGCATCAGGGTGTGAAGTTTCGAAACGCCGGGGATCCAGTTCTCTATCTCTCTAACCCGCACGGCATTGACCGTTCCACGCGTAGGGATATGTTGGATGAACTTGGTCAGCTTAATCGAATGAAATACGACGCGGTTGGCGACCCGGAAATTGCCACCCGGATTACACAATATGAGCTCGCTTTTCGAATGCAGGCCTCGGTGCCGGAATTGACTGAGTTTAAAGATGAACCGCAGCATATTCTTGACATGTATGGTCCAGATGTACACAGACCCGGAAGCTATGCGGCTAACTGTCTGCTCGCCCGCAAGTTGGTCGAAAAGGGTACTCGATTCGTGCAGCTATTCCACATGGGATGGGATCACCATGGTGGTCTGCCAACGGCAATAAAGGGGCAATGCAAAGATACGGATCAAGCATCTGCTGCATTAATTAAAGATCTGAAACAGCGAGGGCTTTTGGAGGATACGTTGATCGTTTGGGGAGGTGAGTTCGGTAGAACTGTTTATTGTCAGGGCGGACTAACCCAAACAGACTATGGCCGAGATCACCACCCGCGATGCTTCAGTCTCTACATGGCAGGGGCAGGAGTTAAGAAGGGAACCACCATTGGTGAAACCGATGATTACTGCTACAACATCGTCCAAGATCCGGTGGATGTTCATGACCTTCATGCGACCATACTTCACATTCTCGGCATTGACCATACGCAATTAACGTACAAATTTCAAGGACGTGACTACCGGCTAACCGACGTTTTTGGAAATGTGGTGCCTAAGGCTCTGGCATAGATAGTCAGAGCTGGGCCACAATATCGTTCAGGTTGAGGCTCAGTGTTGACAGTTTTCGTACCCGGTTACGCGATTACGCCCTTTGTGTTTGCTATCGTAAAGCGCTCTGTCGGCATTTCGCATGATATCAACGTAGCTTTCCATGGATGGGAAGAAGCTCGCAACACCAAAGCTAGCGGTTATCTTGTGAAATTCGTTGTCAGCGCTCTCAATGTGCTTTCGGATGCGTTCTGCTGTGTCGAGGCCCTCTTTGAAACTTGTGTTTGGCAGTAGTACTGCGAACTCTTCTCCGCCCCATCGGCTGGCACAATCTCCGAGCCTCAAATTCTCAGTAAGAATCCGTCCGACGCTTGTTAGTACCGTGTCTCCAGCGGGATGCCCATAAGTG
>CAISOI010000647.1 GCA_903886985.1 uncultured Chthonomonas sp. | reverse complement strand
TTTGCAAGCCCTTTTGTGCCATTACCAATAGTATCCTGAACAGTTCCGTCTAAATTGGTCACGATGATTCGGTGGTGGTTGCTGTCAGAAATAAATAGTCGCTTGTTCTTTTCGTCGGCGGTAATTTTGCCCGGATAGTAGAGGAAACTCTTTTCTGCCTTCTCCCGTTCTAAGGTTAGCTTAATTGGTGTCCGGTTGATTTTGCCTTGAGCATCGAAGTCCTTAACTAGAGATCCAATAGCCTGATCGAAGATATCGTAGATGCCTTCACCTGACTTATAGCCGACCACATTACCGTCCGGATTAATTAGGAAGAGTGTGGGCCAAGAGTCCACGCCATAGGTCTTCCAAATGGCGAAATCTTTATCGTTGATAACGGGATGTTCAAGATCGTATCGTTGAATTGCGTTGCGAATATTTTCTGCACTTTTCTCAGAGGCAAACTTCGCAGAGTGCACACCGACGACAACAAGCGCATCTTTGTATTTGTCTTCCAGTTTCTTGAGTTCGGGAATGATGTGCATACAGTTAACGCACCCGAAAGTCCAGAAATCGAGCAAAACAACTTTTCCGCGAAAGTCTTTTAGTGTAAAAGGGTGATCGGTATTGAGCCATTGCAGCCCAGTAGTGAATTCTGGTGCAGGCGGCATCGGCTTCTGTGCCGTCTTTGCCTGAGCATGGACCCTCAATGGGGTGGCGACAACCAAAGTTGAAATCATTGCAGCAGCACTTGCAATCGTCACCGCCAACGAAAACTTACGCATGAGACCTCTCCTAATTCACCGAATCGATATTGGCCGCCCATGCGGACCACCCACCCACAACGTTTTTGACGTCCGTTCGTCCCGTTCTCTGCAGAATCGAGCAGGCAATAGATGATCGATACCCTGACCCACAAATCACATACAACTCACCTGTTGGAATTTCTACAACTCTTTTAGACAGTTCTGGGAGGGGGATGTGAACGGAACCTTGAATGTGCCCGGCGTCCCACTCGCTTTGAGCACGCACGTCCAATATTTGAGCGTGGACAATTATCCGTCTAAGTTCATCGGGAGAAATTTGTTCAACGATAACAACTTCGCCTTGCGACGCCTTCCAATTCTCAATCCCTCCTTCGAGGTACCCAAGGATGTTGTCGTAACCTATCCTGCACAAACGCGTAATAGTCTCGGTTTCTTGGCCAGCACTTGTCACCAGCAATAAAGGCGAACCTGGCGGGATTACGTTCCCTACCCAGGGCGCAAACTTGCCTTCTAATTGAACGTGGATCGCGCCAGGAACGTGTCCCGCACCAAATTCTTGAATTGTACGCGTGTCGAGAACCAAAATCTCTTCAGAGAGTTGTTCGAATTGCGCTGGCTCCAGCCCTTTGGCAGTTGCTAATACTTCGCTAATTGTAGAAGCCCCGGTTCGATTGCTCTCGGCATCGTGTGAGAAATAATTTGGCGATGCCGATAAACCTTCGGTTGCGTATTTTATGAAACCCTCTTCGTCGCCTGCAACAACAAGCTGAAGTGCAGGGTTGGTCCGTTTTTCTCTCCCTATTGTGGAAGCACGGTCATCAGAAAGCGCTTTTCCACAGGCAGAACCCGCACCGTGGGCGGGCCAAATCTGCACGTCGTCTGGAAGTCCAATCAATTTGTTGGTCAAACTTTGAAACATGGTGAGTGCCATCTGCTGAGGGGAAACTCCCTTTGATGCAATGAGATCTGGCCGTCCAACATCACCGACAAACAGGGTGTCTCCCGTGAAAGCTATTTCTTT
>CAISOI010000646.1 GCA_903886985.1 uncultured Chthonomonas sp. | reverse complement strand
GAGAGGCGCAACGCATCCGCCTGGCAACTCAAATTGGTTCAGGTTTGGTTGGGGTTCTTTATGTACTCGATGAGCCGAGTATCGGACTCCATCAGCGCGATAACCGGCGCCTCATCGAGACTCTTACGCGCCTTAGGGACTTAGGCAATACCCTCATTGTCGTTGAGCACGATGAAGAGACGATCCGCGCAGCAGACTGGATCGTAGACATTGGACCTGGTGCCGGAGAACACGGTGGCAAGGTAGTTGTCTCGGGGGATTATCAATCACTCTTAGATTCAAAAGAATCGATCACTGGCGCCTATCTCTCGGGACGAAAGTCAATCGAGATTCCTGCGGTTCGGCGACCCGTTGACTCGAAGCGTCAGTTGCTTGTTAAGGGCGCCAAAGAGAACAACTTAAGAGATATTGATGTTGCTATTCCTCTAAGCGCTTTCGTGGCAGTGACAGGTGTCAGCGGTTCGGGTAAATCCACGCTGATTAATGACATTGTGTACGTTGTTCTTGCAAACAAACTCAATGGTGCTCGAATGGTTCCTGGACGACATCGCTCCATTTCCGGAGTCGATCTTCTGGACAAAGTCGTCCATGTTGATCAATCACCTATTGGTAGGACGCCCCGTTCTAATCCAGCAACATACACCGGAGTCTTTGACAAGATTCGTGCACTTTTTGCCGAAACCTCTGAAGCTAAGGTCCGAGGCTATCTTCAAGGTCGTTTCTCGTTCAACGTAAAAGGCGGACGTTGCGAGAACTGCGCGGGCGAAGGCACAATCACGATTGAAATGAACTTCCTACCCGATGTTTACGTTCCTTGCGAGGTTTGCCATGGAGCGCGTTACAACAGAGAAACACTTGAAGTGCATTTTAAGGGCAAGACCATTGCTGAAGTTCTTGATATGCCTATCGAACAAGCCAGAGACTTTTTTGAGGCGGTGCCCACCATTGCGCGTTTCCTAAAAACTCTGTGCGATGTTGGATTAGGTTATGTCCGCTTGGGCCAGTCTGCTCCGACCCTTTCTGGTGGAGAGGCTCAGCGCGTGAAACTTGCCACAGAGTTACAACGCAGATCTACGGGGCGAACGATCTATGTCCTCGATGAACCAACAACAGGATTGCACTTTGAAGATGTGAGCAAACTCTTGGGAGTTCTTAATCGACTCGTAGACACCGGCAATACGGTGGTTGTTATTGAACATAATCTCGATGTCATCAAGTCGGCGGATTGGGTGATCGACATGGGTCCAGAAGGTGGCTTCCGTGGAGGCACGGTTGTGGCAGAGGGAACTCCGGAAGACGTCGCAAAGAATTCGGCCAGTTACACCGGCCATTTTCTAGCTGAGATTCTGGGAAGCAACCGAAAGAGTCTTTCAGGGAAAAAGTAATGGCCGAACCCAGCAGCTATCGCCCAAAGGACATACCTGCGCTGCCTGGCGTCTACCGCTTCTTCAATGGCGATGGAAAAGTAATCTATGTAGGTAAAGCCCTAAGTTTGAAGTCTCGTTTAAGCAGTTATTTTCAAAGCAACCTCCCAGAGAAAACCAATCGCATGGTTCATGAGGCTGTTCGCGTTGATTGGACAATCGTTGATAGTGAAGTGGAAGCGTTGCAGCTTGAGTTTTCTTGGATCAAACAATTTGCTCCGACATTCAATGTTCAGT
>CAISOI010000645.1 GCA_903886985.1 uncultured Chthonomonas sp. | reverse complement strand
CGGGAGCTTAAAATTTCGGGACCGATTTTCAACTCATATTTCATAAACCATTGGAACGGGCAACGGTCATAGGTTTCAAGTTCGGTAGTTGATAACAATCTTATCGCAGACTCTTCGCTAGGAGGAACCGTGAAGGCAATCGGTCGCTCCGGGAGCAATTCCACGCTCAATTCTCGAATGGTGCTCAACTCTCGATCATGATCTGTTAGACACTCGGACTCTGTTGGGACGACGTCCGAAAGAAGTTTGTTTATATGTTTTATGTTTGGATTACAAAGTTCCACTTGCTCAATGTAATGGGATCGAACCTGCTCTGAATCCTGAAAGGTGCGCGGATAGGAAAGAATCAATTGGTTCTCGGCAGCACAAACAGTGAAGAAGAACCGAAGGCGATCATATCTTGATTGTTCTACGGCTAGCGGCAGAAGAGTCCCCATCGCAGCGTTCATCTGTATTCGCTGACTGTCTCTCAGGAGGGGATCGTCCGTCATTCGGCGCGGATAATTCTTGTCCGTCAATCCTAGAATTGCAATAATTTCAATTTTAGATTGGTTGATATCTTCAGGCTCCAGAACGGACAAAGATTGGCCTATTGTAGGGGGCGGAACCGTGATTTGTGACCACGAAGTTTCCACAATCTCCGCAAACTCTGAGTAAGAAATCGGCGACGACAATATCAGGCGGTAGTACCGACTCAAGCTGTCGAGAGCTGATAGTGCGAGGGTGGTTCCGGTATCCGTTGGCGAATCCAGATTAAGTGCTTTCAATGCAGATCGGAACGCATTGGCGTGATCACTAAATCCTACTTCTACCTGGCTCAAGGAATCTTCAGCCTCTGCAATACGTGCAAGTGCGTCTGAAACCTCCGGGGATAGCTTGTTTGCTAATCGCAGCCAGTCATCTCTTCGATGTGAAACACCGTGAGCAATCGCCGTCTGCCGGATACGGTCAATGTCTAAAGGCCTAAGAGAGACCAATACACCCTTTAGCAACCGTAATATGGGCTCTAACTTCCAACCATCCACAGGCAACTTCAACAGGGAAAAGAGCTTTTGATAACTGATGCTCTGATCGAGACGGATACCTGACGAAAAGTACACTGGGACGTCATATCGCATACAGACGGTTTCAAGCAATTCCCGATACTGATGGGGAGGTGCGATCAAGACCATCTTGCTCCAACTCAACCCCGATTCGCGATTTGCCTTGCAGAGCAATCGTACTACTGTCTCGACTTCAATGTAACTGTTCGGTGAATTTACCAGCGTGGTGAGAGGGAACGAGCTATCGTCAGCATGGAATTTCCCATTACTAAATAGGGACGTGGAATAGGTCCGCGTGGCTACATTATCTAATCCTGCTGGGTTCATTTCCACTTCAAAATTCTCCTTCAATATTTCAAGGGAGCGGAATGTCTCGGCAAAGAGCTCCGGACGCAGAGATTCTTTGGTAGTGGGTGCGTCAACGGACATCGTGATGAATACAGTCTTGCCGGCAGTTGCAAGTGCCTTCAGTAGCCGAAGTGTCGTCGCCTCAATTCGGTCAAAACCATCGAATATAACAGTATCAAACTGCATTGGCAGATTATCGCCGGACTCTATTTTTTCGATCGCAAGATTGAGGAGATTTGCATAGTCGACCACTTCATTCTCGCGCAAGAACGTCTCATAATCCCCAATCAATGCAGCAATCTCTTGCAATTGAAATACAGTGGAACGGTGAATGTCTTCCTGCTTGAGGGAGGCAAAATATTCCGTTAACTCATGAGAGGTTAATCGATACTCACGGGTAACTCGCACAAATTCCGCAAGATGGCGGATAAATCCGGGCATCTTGCATACATGCTTAAACGCACTATCATGCGCAAACCTGGTAGCAGCACAATCGCGGATCACCTGTCTATAGATAGGCGCACTCACTACGGACCCTTTAAACGACTCGTAGTCTGAAGTGGCATCTACAAACTCGCGTTGAGAGAAAATGGGCGGAATCTCTACATTTCGAAACTGATCTTTGTAAATGAATCGTATGTGCTTGGTGACGGCTTCATTTGGATAAAGAATAAGTCCGCCGCCAATGCCGTGACGCAAGTGATCCATCGCAAGTTGGGTCTTGCCTGAGCGTGGAGGGCCATAAATCACTTGGATAGTCGGTTTGTTGAGCATGGGGTTGGAATTCAACCTTCAATAGCGCGGTTCCTTCATTAATCCAGTTAATCTTGGTGCTCTGCGAGACGGCGTATTATCACAAAATTGGCAGTAGATTTGTGTAAAAGTGATTGACAATTTCTGGAACCTATGCTATCTTGTAGACGTTCAATATGGTGTATTGCGGCTGATTATCAACTGACGACACTACTCGACCGATAGTTAGTTGCATGTAGTAAACAAATCCGCGTCTAATCGTTTCGAATTGCAATCGAGAACGAGCGGCGAGAACCAAGTATAAAAGAGATTGACAGACGACTTAGCGTTCGAAGGCAACATGGATACTTCGTTTGCTAACAGGCAAGTTTCTCGATTTTGTACTGGAATTCGCAACTTGTGACCGAGATGCATTAGTTAAGATAGGCGCATTTCTGGTAGTACTTCCAAGGAGGAAGAGCACAATGCGAAAGGTACTAACCTTTCTGGGTGCGACCCTAGGAGTAGCAGCCGTTGTACCCGCCAGCGCGCAAACCGCGCCGGACATGTTCAAAGACATGGACACCAACCACTGGGCATACCAGGCAGTTGAGTCCCTTCGTGCCAAGAACATTGTTATCGGATACCCGGATGGTTATTTCCGTGGCAAACGAACCCTTACCCGTTACGAATTTGCAGTAGCACTTGATCGCGCACTTAAGTCCATCCCAACGTCCGCCGGTCCTGCCGGTCCTAAGGGCTCAGATGGTGCAGCTGGTGCAGCCGGTCAAAATGGTGAAAAAGGTGATGCTGGTCCCGCCGGTGTTAAGGGCGATCCTGGCATGACCCCAGAAGAAGTGGCAACACTTCGCCGATTGACCCAAGAGTTCAAAGACGAATTGACAGCTCTTGGTAACAACATCGGTGCAGTTAGCCGAAAAGTAGACGGACTTGCCGCCAAGGTTGCCGCAATCGAAGAAGCATGGAACAAGGCTCCTAAGATCTACGGTGGCGCATGGTTGGGTATTCGTGCCGACAAAGCTAATGGCCGATACACCGACTTCGACGGTCGCACGTTCACCGGAGTTGGTTCCAACTCCCTTGTTAACACCCCTGCAGTTGTACACGAGTTCGTTGTTGGCGTCAAAGCTAACTTGAATGGTGGCGGCACGATCGACGGCGCCCTTACCACGAACAACTACAACAACTACCTCGGTGGTAACAATGCCCAAATCACCGGTCTTAACCTGAACCCAGGTTCGGACACGTATGTTCATCACCTAGAAATCAAGACTCCTCTGGGAGCTCTTGGTAAGAACGGTCAGATCACCATCGGACGTTTTGGCGAAGCAATGGGTCACTTAACATTGATGAAGCCAGACAGCGACCGCTCGTTCATGAACCCGTTTGTAGATGATGGCAAGTACTATGTCGACGGTATCCGAGTTAACGCAAGTTTCGGCAGCGTCAACGCTGAATTGGTTGCTGCAAAGACCGGTTCAAACCAAGGCAACAATGGTACAGGCTTCGGTCTAAACAGCCCGCTCGCAGGCGCTTCCACCCTTGCTGGTTTCAACGGTAACCTGTTTACAGGCGCCGGAATGAAGCCGATCGGTCAATCGTACGGCGGCGGAGCCATGGAAGTTGATCAAATGGCCGGATTGAAGTTGAGTCTTGCGACCAACCTTCTAGGTCACGAAGGTCACCTTGGAGCTACCATCCTAGGTCTTAACAACACCCTTGGTAACGTTGGTGGCGGTTTCACTAGCGTAACAGTCTTCGGTGCAAACTACGACACCAAACTTAGCGACAAAGTTAAGTTCAATGGCGAGTACTCCAAGACCACCACGGGCAACGGTCGTTTCGCAACTGTCAACTCCGATAAAAACAATGCTTTCACTGCTAACTTGAGTCTTCCTGTTGGCGGCATTGCATTGAACGTCGGTTATAAGTACATCGATCCTCTGTTCTATGCTCCTGGTTACTGGGGACGCATCGGCAACTGGATCAACCCGGTTAACATTCAGGGACCAACCGTTCGCGGTAAATTGGACCTTGGCTCAACCATGGGCTTGACCTTCGGCGGCGAGTTCTACAAAGCCGCTCACAACGAGCTTGGCACCGGCGGTCTGTCGTCTAACGACCAGATCACCCGTGGCACCGTGGGTCTCCGATGGGATCTGTCCAAGAGCTTCCAACTAACCACCGATTACGAAATGGTTACTTGGAAACTCGGCGCAGGTACCGCTCAAGTTGGTTCACCGACCGGTCAAACCACCGTTCGCCCAACTGAACAGTACATTACGCTCGGAACCGGTTATGCCCTGACCTCATCCACATCCTTGAAGCTCGGCTACACCATTGGAGATTTCAATGGCCACGGTCGATTGCAGAACGGATCTGGATTTGTGAACAACTTCAACACGTTCACCTCACAGGTCGCGGTTAAGTTCTAAGTCGTTCCTCACTTCGGTGAGATGGCCGCCCTGCGATGTTTTGCAGGGCGGCCAATTTTATTTGTCAGTTAGGTAACCCGTTGTTAAAAGGCTAGATCAGGGATTATCTGACAATATTTGTTGGTTCAGGAGAAAATCATGAATAAGACCTCTCGAATGATAACTATGGTTGCTGTCGTCTGCCTCTCAGCAGGAGTATTGGCGGGAGCCCAATTGGGCAGCCTTGTTAAGGGCGGTGCAGTTGCAGTAGCAGTCGATAAATTTGGTCCGGATATCAACAAGGCGATCAATAAGATTTCAGGCGAAAAGAACGTCAGCCCCAAAGAGGCGACAAAGGTTGTACCTATCATTTCCATCGGTGACAGTGGCTATATAGGCGCAGTTCAGGTTGCCGGTCCCAAAGCAAATGTGGAATCCGTCAAGGCGGTCGTTCAATTAGAAGGACGATTCAAGCTGCCAGTAATAGATAAGATTCGACTGCGAGGGCTTGTGCCTGTGGCAACAAAAGATGTCAAGGAAGGGTTTCACCGCGTGGAAGGGGTCGGAGTAAGCGCGATTGTCGATATAAAGATTTAGTATCAATAAGAAAACGGCGGTTCTGCTCACAAGAAGCAGAACCGCCGTCAACGTTGTTAAAAGAAAGAACTCAAGACCAAACTACTTGGTCGCAATCTCCCGAATGTAGACGTTTTTGAAGTGCAGCACACTGTTGTGGTGTTGTAGTTCAATCTGTCCCACAGGATAGATGGGCTTGCTTCGTTCCCAGTAGTTTTCCAAAACCACGTTGTTGACTACAAGTTCATCGTTCAGGTAGATCGTGACTCTCTCACCAATCATCAAGATCCGGAACCGATTCCACTCTCCGACAGGTTTGTCTGCCGTTTTGGAGGGACCCGCTGGATTTTTCTGATTGTTGTAAAGACCGCCGGAGCCTTCGCCCGGTCGACCAGGGTGATTAATTGGGTCCCAGATCTGAACCTGCGGGCTGCCACGTAGATAGATACCGCTGTCGCCTGCCTTTTCGATCTTCCAATCAACCAGCATTTCCATGTCTTTGTAATCTTTGGCGGTGCAGAGACTCTGTCCTTTGCCGTCGTAGACCAGTTCACCATCAACGATTTTCCAATGGTCCATCATCTGTTGATCGGCCTTCTCTTGGGCAGCCTTCAACTCATCCGGAGTCATCTTTGCACGCGCGGGCGGACCACCATCAGGAGAGACAAGCCCCTTCCAGTTCTTCAGCGATTTGCCATCAAACAGTGCCGTAAATCCCTGAGGTGGGGTGTTTGGCTTCTCCACTTTGGAGAGGTCCTTGACGTAAATCTCTTTGAATTGAACTTCGCTCGGACCATGTCCAAGAAATCCAATGTGACCGATATCTCGGCGACAACCTGGATGTGCAAGCAACGTTTCAGGATCAGTAACGTCATTCAAATTACCATTGACGATGACTTGTCCGTTAAGCGTGATCTTGATCTGTCGGCCGATAGCGGAAATCTCATACTTGTTCCACTCTCCTGCATGATGAGTAGCACCACGCTTGGCGGCTAGAACCTTATAGACAGATCCGCAATACTGACCCGGCTCAAGATGCTCATAAACGGGGTCATAATCGTCGAGAACCTGAACCTCCATGCCGTTGTAAGCCGCATCCCCATCAAATGGAGCGCGAATTCCAACGCCATTGTTGCCGGCTTTGTCGCATTTGAATTCGCAGCGGAACACAAAGTCTTTGTATTCCTTGATGGTCATAAGCTTGCCGCCACCATCCGCCGGGCATACAAGAATGCCGTCTTTCACGACATATCCCTGATTGTAACCACCAACCAATTTCCAACCGTCGAGGGT